>JANOPR010000516.1:0-2022 GCA_031421955.1 Burkholderiales bacterium | reverse complement strand
CGCGTGCGGCTTGTAGGCCGGCTGACCGAAGACCGAGCCGATCGAAGCGACATTGAGCACGCCCGAGGCGGCGACGATCATGAAGATCGCGAACACGTGCGGCAGGCCCCAGACCACCTGGTTGTTCATGCCGGTGATGACATGGCCCTGCAACTCCATCAGGTGCGCGGCGCCCAGGCCGGCGAGGACGAGCAGGCCGCCGAGTAGCAGCAGCAGGTAGAAGCGGTGCTCCTCACGCGGCTTGCCAGGCAGATCGCGATTCACGTTCCGGCCAAGCAACCGCCGCGGATCCGGCTCTGCCGGTCCGCCAGCGGTGCCCCCTTGAGGGGGAGCGGCGACGTCGCTGCGGGGGTGGTTCATCTCAAAGCCCCTGGTAGCGCACGCCGAGGTTCAACCGAAGATCGGCGCGCAACTGGGTCGTTGCTGTGGCGCGCGCACGGCGCGAGATCTCGCTGTCGGGGTCGTTCAGGTTGCCGAAGGTGATCGCGTTGTGGCCTGCCGTCGTGCAGGCCTGGGCACAGGCGGTGTTCTGCTGACCCAGGTCGATGCGGTGCACACACAGCGTGCAGCTCTCGACCGTGCCCTTGCCGCGCGGAATGTCGGGTTTCTGGTCGGTGACGTCTTCGTGGACGAAAGACCGCGCTTGGTACGGGCAGGCCATCACGCAGTAACGGCAGCCGATGCAGCTGTGGCGGTCGACCATCACGATGCCGTCGGCACGCTTGAACGATGCGCCGGTCGGGCAGACGTCGACGCAGGGCGGGTCGGCGCAGTGCTGGCACATCACCGGCAGCCGCGTGCTGCGGCCCGTGCTGGCCTGCTTGAGTTCGACCTTGCGGATCCACTGCACATCGGTCGGGCGCTGCGGCGCTGCGATGCCGTTTTCGGTGTGGCAGGCCGTGACGCAGTCGGTGCAGCCGCTGGCGCACTTGTCGCTGTCGATCAACAGGCCCCAGCGCACAGAGGGGTCAGCACCCGCAGTGGGCGTTGCGGCCTGGACCTCGAACAGCCGTGCGCCCGATGCCAACAGGGTGCCACCGACCGCTGCGGCGGCCACGCCAAGGAAGCCACGGCGGGCACCGCCCTCAGGCAAGGCCGCGTGTTGCGTCTCGGGACGGTTCAGCTCGCTCATGGGCGCTTCATCACCGCTGCGGTGCCATGAGCCATTGCGCCCGCGGGCTTTGTGGCGTGGCAGTCGAAGCAATCGATGCGCACGGCGGCGTAGGCATGGCAGCTGACGCAGAAATTCGTGTCGGTCTTGGCCACGCTGGCCGTGACGGGGCTGGCGTGGCAGTCGATGCAGCCCTTGAGGCTGGCTTTTGCACCGCGGATGCCGCCGCGCACGGTCTGGTCGCGCTGGTGTTCGAGCATGGCCGGGTGGTCGCGGCGCATCGTGGCCGGGTCGGCAATGCACTGCGTGCCCGCGCGGGCCGCTTCGATCACGGGTTTGGGCGTGCGTGTGGCGGCCGCCTGCGCGTGCGTGACCTGTACCAGCAGCACGAGGCTACAGGCAACCAGTCCACGCAAGGCGACGCCACCGACCATGCCTACTCTCCCAACCCCATCTGGATATAGCCGGTCGGGCAGACATCGGCGCAGATGTGGCAGCCGATGCACTTGGTGTAGTCGGTGTCGACGTAGCGACCCATGGTCGACTTCGACTTCGGGACCTTGAACACGGCGGTCTGCGGGCAGTAGACGACGCAGTTGTCGCATTCGAAGCATTGACCGCAACTCATGCAGCGCTTGGCCTCGGCTTGCGCCTGGGCCTCGAGTAGCGGCAGCATGCGCTCCTCGAAATTATTCAGGGCCTGTTCGGCATTGAGGTTGACTATTCTGCGCTTGTTGCGCTCAACGTAATTGAAGTGGCCGAGGAACAGATCGCTGTGCGGGATCACATAGCGGTCGGAGCGGTTGTCGTAGTTGTGGATCGCCCCGGTGTCGGCGTCGGTGCCGCGCAGCGGCTCGGCGATCTGCGTGATCTTCAGGCCCTTCTCGATCATCTTGCGCGCCAGGTCGAAG
>JANOPR010000515.1:0-2234 GCA_031421955.1 Burkholderiales bacterium | reverse complement strand
GCGCATCCGCGAGCAGGCGCCGAGCGTGAACGTCGAACTGCTGCCGCTGAGCGCCGACTACGACTACCGCAAGGGCCTGGCCCGCGGCGAGGCCGACCTCGTGATCGGCAACTGGCTCAAGCCGCCCGAAGAGCTGCACCTGGCACGCCTGTTCAGCGACGAAGTGGTGTGCCTGGTGTGCGACGACCATATCGCCGCGCGCAACCCGCGCGGCTGGACCGAAGCCCGCTACCTCGGCGCCGAGCATGTGGCCCCCACCGCACTGCACGCCGGCGCGCGCGGCGTCATCGACGAGCACCTCGACAGCCTGGGACTGAAGCGGCAGATCGTCGTGCGCAGCCCGCACTTCGGCCTGATCCCGCTGATGCTGGCGCAGACACAACTCGTGCTCACGACCGGGCGGCTGTTCTGCAGCCGCTATGTCGATGCACTGCCGCTGCGCATCGTCAAATGCCCCGTGGCGTTTCCGCCGATGTCGTACTACCAGCTCTGGCATGACGTGAGCCACGCCAGCGCCCGCGGCAAATGGCTGCGCGAGCAGGTGCGCGAGGTGGCGCGCACGCTGGCCAGCCATGCGCTGCCGGCGCGGCGTGCGGGGAAGTCGGCATGACGAAGATCGCGCTGCGCGCCGACCTGCTCGACTTCACGGCCGACCCGGGCTGGGGCGCGCCGGGCGACGACTCGCCCGGCCTGCGCTGGCGAGCCGACCATTGGCTGCTGGTCGAGAACGGCCGCATTGCCGGCGTGCAGCGCGAGGAGCCAGATGCCACTTGGCAGCCGCGCGACCACGCCGGCCAGCTGCTGCTGCCGGGCTTCACCGACACCCATGTGCACATGCCGCAGCTCGAGGTGATTGCCAGCTACGGCACCGAACTGCTGCACTGGCTCGAGACCTACACCTTTCCGGCCGAGCTGCGCTATGCCGACCCGGAGGTCTGCGCCACCGGTTCGAGCCGCTTCCTCGACGCCCTGCTGGCGCACGGCACCACCAGCGCGGTGGTCTTCCCCACCGTGCACAAGGCCTCGGCCGACGCGCTCTTTGCCGCCGCCGAAGAGCGCGGCATGCGCGTCATCGCCGGCAAATGCCTGATGGACCGCAATGCACCTGCAGGCTTGACCGACACAGTCGACAGCGCCGAGCGCGACAGCGTTGACTTGATCAAGCATTGGCACGGCCGCGGCCGCCTGGCCTACGCGCACACGGTGCGCTTTGCACCCACCAGCAGCGACGCCCAACTCGCGCTGGCCGGCCGGTTGCTCGCTGCGCACCCCGGCACGTACTTGCAGACGCATGTGGCCGAGAACGGCGACGAGTTGAAGTGGGTGGCCGAGCTGTTCCCCGATGCACGCAGCTACCTCGATGTCTACGCCCGCCACGGCCTGATCGGCCCGCGTTCGGTGCTGGCGCATGGCATCTGGCTCGACGCTGCGGATCGCGCCCTGCTCGGCCGCGAAGGCGCGCAGATCGCGCATTGCCCGAGCTCGAACCTGTTTCTCGGCAGCGGCCTGGCCGATTGGCGCGGCCTCGAAGACGCCGGCGCGGCCGTGAGCCTGGCCAGCGATGTCGGCGGCGGCACCAGCCTGTCGATGCTGCGCACCATGGCCGACGCCTACAAGGTGCAGGCCCTGCGCGGCGTGCGCTTGCCGGCCTGGAAGGCGTTCTATGCGGCCACGCGTGGCGCGGCTTCGGCGCTCGGCCTGGCGCACGAGATCGGTTCGTTCGATGTGGGCTGCGCCGCAGATTTGACCCTGTGGCAGTACGCGGTGGGGCCGGTGGCGCTGGCGCGCGACACGGCGGCGGCGTCGTTGCACGACCGCGTGTTTGCGTTGATGACGCTGGGCGACGAGCGCAATCTGGTGTCGACGTATGTGGCGGGGCGGTGTTTGTATGCCGCGTGACTTCGTCGTTCGCATGCACGCGAAGAACCTTGAGAGGAGCGACCGGACATGACCGCACCCCGACTCGAACTGACCGGCATCAGCAAGCAGTACCCCGCCGTCAAAGCCAACGACAACATCAGCCTGGTCGTGCAACCGGGCGAGATCCACGCCCTGCTCGGTGAAAACGGCGCGGGCAAGTCGACGTTGATGAAGATCGTCTTCGGCGCGGTACAGCCCGACGAGGGCCAGATCCAGGTCGATGGCCAGGCCGTGCGGATCAAGAACCCGCATGACGCCAAGGCGCATGGCATCGCCATGGTGTTCCAGCACTTCAGCCTGTTCGACACGCTGAC
>JANOPR010000514.1:0-3195 GCA_031421955.1 Burkholderiales bacterium | reverse complement strand
GGCGCGGCTGCGGTCCCAACAAGGACTACATCAACCTGGACATGACGCACCTGGGCGGCGAGACGATCATGAAGCGCCTGCCCAGCGTGTTCGAGATCGGCCACAACTTCGCCAACGTCGACATCACCAAGGAGCCGATTCCGGTGGTGCCGACCATCCACTACCAGATGGGTGGGATTCCGACGAACATCCACGGCCAGGTGGTCGCGCCCAAGGGTGGCAATCCGAATGCGGTGGTGAATGGTTTCTATGCCGTCGGCGAATGCGCCTGCGTCAGCGTGCACGGCGCCAACCGCCTGGGCACCAATTCGCTGCTCGACCTGCTGGTGTTCGGCCGCGCTGCGGCCATGCACATCATCGAGGCGGGCCTGAAGTCGCGCGCCCACAAGGCGCTGCCGGCCGATGCCGCGCAGGCTTCGCTGGCGCGCCTGGCGCGCCTGGACAACAGCGTCTCGGGCGAGTACGCGCAGGACGTCGCCAACGACCTGCGCAACGCGATGCAGCAGTATGCCGGCGTGTTTCGCACGCAGGCGACGATGGACGAGGGCGTCGCCAAGGTCGCCGCGATCGCCGAGCGGGTGAAGAACATCACGCTGAAGGACAAGAGCCAGGTCTTCAACACCGCGCGCATCGAAGCGCTCGAAGTCGAGAACCTGATCGAGGCGGCCCGGGCCACGATCGTCTCGGCTGCAGCGCGCCACGAGAGCCGCGGCGCGCACAGCGTCGACGACTACGCCGACACGCCCGAGTTTCCGAACGGCCGCAATGATCCGGTGTGGATGAAGCACACGCTCTGGTACAGCCAGGGCAACCGGCTCGAATACAAGCCCGTGCAGCTGACACCGCTGACGGCCGAGTCGATTCCGCCGAAGGTGCGCACGTTCTGAGGGAACCGTTCGACCATGACCAAAAAGACCTTCCAGATCTATCGCTACGACCCCGACACCGACGCCAAGCCGCGGATGCAGACGCTCGAGGTCGAGCTCGACGGCAGCGAACGCATGCTGCTCGACGTGCTGATGAAGTTGAAGGCAGTCGACCCCTCACTGTCGTTTCGGCGCTCATGCCGCGAGGGCGTCTGCGGTTCTGACGCCATGAACATCAACGGCAAGAACGGTCTGGCCTGCCTGACCAATATGCGCACGTTGCCGGGTACGGTGGTGCTCAAGCCGCTGCCTGGCCTGCCCGTCGTCCGCGACCTGATCGTGGACATGACCCAGTTCTTCAAGCAGTACAACTCGATCAAGCCCTATCTGGTCAACGACATGCCGCCGCCCGAGAGGGAGCGGCTGCAGTCGCCCGAAGAGCGCGACGAACTCAACGGCCTGTACGAGTGCATCCTGTGCGCCAGTTGTTCGACCAGTTGCCCGAGCTTCTGGTGGAACCCCGACAAGTTCGTCGGCCCGGCCGGCCTGCTGCAGGCCTACCGTTTCATCGCCGACAGCCGCGACCACGACACCGCTGCGCGCCTGGACAACCTGGACGACCCGTACCGCCTGTTCCGCTGCCACACCATCATGAACTGCGTTGACGTCTGCCCCAAGAATCTGAACCCGACCCAGGCGATCGGCAAGATCAAGGAACTGATGCTCCGAAGAGTGGTATGAACGCCCCCCCCCGAAGCGCCTTCGGCGCTCCCCCCCAGGGGGGCGGCGCCAGCGGACCGGCAAAGCCGGATCCGCGGCCCCCGCTTGGCGCCGGCGGTCTCGGCCTTTCCGATCTCAATCGCCTGAAATGGCGCAGCCGCCGTGGGCTGCTCGAGAACGACCTGTTCATCGAGCGCTTTTTCCATCGCCACGAGGCGACGCTCACGCCCAGCCAGGCCGCGGGCCTTCAGTCGCTGCTGGACCTGGCCGACAACGATTTGCTCGACCTCTTGCTCGCCCGCTGCGAGCCGACTGCCGAACTCGACTGCGCCGACGTGCGCGGCGTATTGGCGCTGATGCGAACCGAAGGATGCCCCACATGACAAATTCCTCCGACGTCAAAGCCACGCTGTCGTTCTCCGACGGTAGCCCGAGCATGGATCTGCCGATCTACAAGGGCACGGTCGGTCCCGACGTGATCGACATCCGCAAGCTCTACGCGCAGACCGGCAAGTTCACCTACGACCCCGGCTTCATGTCGACGGCGGCCTGCAGCTCGACCATCACCTACATCGACGGCGACAAAGGTGAACTGCTGTACCGCGGCTACCCGATCGAGCAACTCGCCACGAAGTGCGACTTTCTCGACACCTGCCACTTGTTGCTCTACGGTGAGCTGCCGAACGAGCAGCAGCAGAAGGACTTCCACAAGCTCGTCGCCAACCACACGATGGTCAACGAGCAGATGCAATTCTTCCTGCGCGGTTTCCGCCGCGATGCGCACCCGATGGCGGTGATGACCGGCTTGGTCGGTGGCCTGTCGGCCTTTTATCACGACTCCACCGACATCACGAACCCGCGCCACCGCGAGATTGCCGCGATCCGGCTGATAGCCAAGATGCCCACGCTGGTGGCCATGGCCTACAAGTACGGGCTGGGCCAGCCCTATATGTACCCGCGCAACTCGTTGTCGTACGCGGCCAACTTCACGCACATGATGTTCGCCACGCCCTGCGAGGAGTACGAGCCCAATGACGTGGTGGTGCGTGCGCTGGACCGCATCTTCATCCTGCACGCCGACCACGAACAGAACGCCTCGACCTCGACGGTGCGCCTGTGCGGCAGTTCGGGCACCAACCCGTTTGCGGCGATTGCGGCCGGCGTGGCCTGCCTGTGGGGCCCGGCGCATGGCGGTGCCAACGAGGCCGCGCTGAACATGCTCGAGGAAATTCAGCGCAACGGCGGTGTCGAGCGCATCGGCAACTTCATCAAGCAGGTCAAGGACAAGGACAGCGGCACCAAGCTGATGGGCTTTGGCCACCGGGTCTACAAGAACTACGACCCGCGCGCCAAGCTGATGCGCGAAACCTGCCACGAGGTGCTCAGCGCGCTGGGTCTGGGCAACGACCCGCTGTTCAAGCTGGCGATGGCCCTGGAGAAGATTGCGCTCGAGGACGAGTACTTCGTTGCCCGCAAGCTGTACCCGAACGTCGACTTCTACTCCGGCATCGTGCAGCGCGCCATCGGCATCCCGGTCAGCCTGTTCACCGCCATCTTTGCGCTGGCGCGCACGGCGGGCTGGATCGCGCAGTTGAACGAGATGATCGGC
>JANOPR010000513.1:0-10416 GCA_031421955.1 Burkholderiales bacterium | reverse complement strand
CGGCAAACAAGGCCAGCAGCAGGCCCAGACCGAACCCGAGGTAGGGGATGAAGATCGCCAGGCCCGTGAACACACCCACCGGCAGTGCCAGGTCCAGACCGGCGATGGCCAGCGCTGCGCTGTAGTACACGGCCAACGCGGCCATCACCAGCAACTGTCCTCGCAGGTACTTGCCGAGCACGGTGTCGCACTCGTCGAGGAAGCCCATGGCGCCGTCACGCAGGCGCGGGGGTATGAAGCCATGCACGCGGCTAACCAGGTTCGGCCAGTCAATCAGCAGGTAGAACAACACCACAGGCATCAGGACCGCATTGCCAACGAAGGCCAATAGCACGCTGCCGCCGATACGCGCCGAGCTGAGCGCCGTCCCGATCCAGTCTTCCAGGTTGGCGTCGAGCAGTTTGCCAACGAAGGCCTTGAGGCTTGCACCGTCAAGCGACACGGCTACGCCGAACTGCGCCAGCCAGGGAGCCAGGCCTTGATTGACGCGCTCGGCGAGCAGCGGCAGCTGCTCCCTCAGCAAGGGTAGCTGCTTCGACAGGATCGGCACGACCAGCAGCAACAGCGCCAGCAACGCCGCGATGGCCAAGACCTCGACCGCTATCACGGCGACGATACGCGGCACGCGACGCGACGCCATGGCCTCGACCGCCGGGTGCAGTGCATAGGCAAGGACTGCCGCCACCACAAAAGGCGTCAGCACCGGACCCAGCAGCCACAGCAGCAGCCCTGCGGCCGCTGCCAGCGACAACCACACCAGCGTGCGGCGCTGAACCGCGTTGAGCATCATCGGGGGGGGCTCATCAATACAGTCGCGGCGGCGTGGCCCGCTGCAAGTCGGCCAGCCGGTTGCGCACGGCCTGAGCGTCATCGGCCTCGGGTCGGTGTTCAAGATAGGCCTGCAGGTCTTCCGCGGCAGCGCCATGGCGCTTCAGTTCGGCCAGCACCAAGCCGCGATCGCGGCGTTCTTCCCATGCGCCGGGCAGGAGTACAACCAGGCGCTCCTGCACTGCCAGCAAGCGTTTCCAGTCTTCGGCGCTCTGGTGTACTTCCTTGAGATTGCGCAGCATGCGCGCCAGCACATCGCGTCCACTTGCAACTTGCAGGAACAGTCCCAGCGGCGCCTCGAATTCCCCCACCAAACCCTGGCGCCGTCGATACGGCGCGAGACGCTCGTCAAGCGTCACGCGCGACATCGATTGGCCGCTGAACGGGTCGATGATGACTTCACCCTGCGGCATCTTCAGCTTCACAAGGAAGTGCCCCGGAAATGACACCGGGCGCGCGTCCAGGCCATTCTGGAGCGCAATCTCGATGTACAACAACGCCAGCGTGATGGGGATGCCTCGCCGTGTGCTGAGGACATGCTGCAGATAGCTGTTGTGCGGGTCACCGTAATCGTTGATGTTGCCGGCAAATCCCAGCTCTTGGAAAAAGTATCGGTTCAGGTAACGCAACCTCTGCATGGCACTTGCATCCGCCGCGATGCGCCGCTTGAGCCTGGCCGCCAAGGTGTCGATCTGCGACAAGACACCCTGCACATCGAGACGCGGCTCGTCGTCTTGCGCGATCGCAATCGCGGCCTCGAGCAGCGAAAGCTGGCTGTCGTCGGCCACCAGCGTGGCGAAGTAGTCCAGCAGCGTGGGCGCCTCGAAGCGCAGCGAACTCATAGCCATGGAAGTGTAGGTCAGCCCCGGCTCATGAACTGCCGCGGCCGCAGGCCGAGCAGCGCCAGCAACCCGAAGTACAGGAGCGCAACGCCCGCCAGCACGCCGGCCATCAGGGCCACGCGCCGGCCCCACTGCGAGGACAGGCCAATCCAGTCGATCGACAGGGCCGCCCAGGCCAGGACGGCAGCCAACGCAGCGGTCGCGAACACCACCCGGATCAAGAACCCCGCCCATCCCGGCAAGGGCGTGTAGGCGCCGCTGCGGCGCAAGCCGACGAACAGCAATGCCGCATTGGCCATCGCCCCCAGCCCGATCGACAGCGCCAAGCCGGCATGGCCAAGCCAGGGTACAAACAGGACGTTCATGGCCTGCGTGGCCAGGAGCACCCCCACGGCAATCTTGACCGGCGTGCGAATGTTCTGACGCGCATAGAAACCGGGGGCCAACACCTTTATGGCGACGAGTCCGACGAGCCCGACGCCGTACCCCTGCACAGCGAGCACGGTCTGCGCCACGTCGCGCGTACTGAACGCGCCATAGTGGTAGAGCACCGCAACCAACGGTTCGGCAAAGACCAGCAACGCGGCGGCACAGGGAAGCGCCAACAGCACGACCATCCTCAGGCCCCAGTCGAGCAGGCCCGCGTAGCGGCCGTCGTCGTCACCTGCCAACGAGGCCGACAGCTGCGGCAACAGCACCACGCCGATGGCGACACCCAACAGCGCCGTCGGGAACTCCATCAGTCGATCAGCAAACGTCAGCCAGGAGACTGCGCCGACACCGACGTGAGATGCGATCTGCGTGTTGATGACCAAGGAGATCTGCGCAACCGAGACACCCAGCAGCGCCGGCGCCATCTGGCGCAGGATCCGACCGACGCCAGGATGCTGCCAGGCACGCAGGAGTGCCGCTGGTGAGAGGCCGATGCGCGGCACACAGCCGATGCGCGCCAATGCGGGCAACTGGACCGCCAGTTGCACGATCCCGCCGACCATCACACCGCCGGCCAAGGCATAAATGGGCGTGATGCCCCAGGACTTGAATTGCGGCACGCCCCACCAGGCCGCCGCGATGACGGCCAGGTTCAGCAGCACCGGCGTCGCCGCTGGCACGGCAAAGCGTTTCCAGGTGTTGAGGATGCCGGCGGCCAGGGCCACCATCGACATGAAGCCGATGTAGGGGAACATCCAACGCGTCATCAAAACCGCGTGGTCGAACTCAGCCAGGCCCGCCGCCATCAGCCAGACGATCACGGGCGCTCCAATTACGCCCAGCGCACATGTGACGAGCAGGGCCCATGCCAGCACGGTGGCCACGGCGTCGATCAGCTGACGCGTCACGTCGTCGCCCTCACGGGCACGGGTGCCGGCAAGGATCGGCACAAAGGCCTGCGAGAACGCCCCTTCGGCGAACAGGCGCCGCAGCAGATTGGGAATGCGGAATGCGACGTTGAATGCGTCGGTGGCGGCACTTGCCCCGAAGGTTGCGGCCACCAGCAACTCGCGCACGAGGCCAGTGACGCGTGAAGCCAGGGTCAGCAGGGAAACGGTGGAAGCAGCCTTGAGCAGGTTCATGCGGAGCTGGCCGCACGCATGACCATCAGGCAGTGCAAAGCCGAAGCCGCGCGATTATAGATAGCGTCTACTAACGTGCGGGGATCGCGTTGGTGCCCGCCGCGGAGCTCGTGCTACACTCGCGCTCTTTGCACAATCTGCCCCAGTCGCACTACGCATAGCATGGCCACCTCGTCCAAAGCCAAGAAAAAGACCGTTCGCCTCGCCTCGGGCCTCAAGCGCGCCCGTCAGGACGTGAAGCTGAACGCAGCCAACACGGCACTGCGCTCGAAGTTCCGCACGGTCGTAAAGAACGTGCAGAAGGCTGTTGCCGCAGGTGACAAGGCCAAGGCGAGCGAGTTGTTCACGACGGCGCAGAGCGTGATCGACTCGGTGGCTGACAAGGGCATGTTCCACAAGAACAAGGCGGCGCGTCACAAGAGCCGCTTGTCTGCGAAAGTCAAGGCACTGGCGCTGGCCGCCTGAACCGGCTTCTGCGCAAGGACAAAGGCCCGCCTCAGCGGGCCTTTGTCATTTCTGTGCCGGTGATTCGCCGACTTCCGTCAACCGCAATCCGTTGTCGCGGGCGAAGTTCATAACGAAGTCCCAGGCCATGGGCTCGATGTCCTTCAGCGCCTCATTGACCATCACGGCCTTCACGCCAGCGTCGACTGTGGGCACGCAGTACGGCGAGTAGCTGATGAAGGCGCCGATGCCACCGGCACCTCCGCCCGGTCGAAAACAAGCCATGGCGCTGGCGAGTCGCTCGGCCCAATCACTCGGACGAAAGCTGCGGCCGTCCAGGGTCACGCCATGAATGCAAAAGACGCGCGGCTTCACGGAGCGGGGGGACACAGTCATCGTCAAGGGGATCGACCGTGCCGACACTGCGTCGGCCGCAGACTCACCGGCCACGGCGACCAAGATTGGCGCCGGCCGCAGGGGGTGCGCAGGCGCTATTGTGCATCGCAGTTGTTGCGCCGCAGCAAGCATGATTGGTTTCCTTGTCCGATCCTCACCATGTCATCGGCCACCATGACGCGAACCGTAGAATGACCACGAGCCGGTGCGTGAGATCGTGACGCTGCAGGCCTTGTCTTTCGCCCCTTCAGTCTGGAATCCGTCATGACCGCCGCCGACAGCCATGTGATGAACACCTACGGCCGACTGCCGATCGCGCTGGCGCATGGCCGTGGCTGCCGGGTGTGGGACACCGATGGACGGGAGTACCTCGACGCGCTCGGAGGTATCGCGGTCAATACCCTCGGACATGCCCATCCGCGGCTGGTGCCTGCGCTGCAGGAACAGGTGGCCAGGCTGATCCACACCAGCAATTACTACCAGGTGCCGCTGCAGGAACAGCTTGCCGCCAAGCTCGCGGCGCTGTCTGGCCTGAGCAACGTCTTCTTTTGCAACAGCGGCCTCGAGGCCAACGAGGCGGCGCTCAAGATCGCCCGCAAGTACGGCCATGACCGCGGCATCGAGCGGCCGGAAATCATCGTCTACGAGGGCGCTTTCCATGGTCGCTCGATTGCCACGCTGTCGGCGACCGGCAACCCGAAGGTGCAAGCCGGATTCGGCCCCCTGGTCGAAGGCTTCGTGCGCGTGCCGATGAACGATCTTGCGGCGGTTGAGCGCGTGCGCGACACACGCCCCAATGTGGTGGCGGTGTTTCTCGAGACGATCCAGGGCGAGGGTGGCGTCAACGCGTCGCGCTCGGAGTATCTGCAGGGCCTGCGACGCCTCTGTGACGAGCAGGGCTGGCTGCTGATGCTCGATGAGGTGCAGTGCGGCATCGGCCGCACCGGCAAGTGGTTTGCCCACCAATGGGCCGGTATCCGGCCCGACGTGATGCCCCTGGCCAAGGGCCTGGGCTCCGGTGTGCCGATCGGCGCCGTCGTGTGCGGCCCCAATGCCGCAGGCATCCTGGGCCCGGGCAGCCACGGCAGCACCTTCGGCGGCAACCCGCTGGCCATGCGTGCGGGCGTCGAAACGCTGAAGATCATGGAAGAAGATGGATTGCTGGCCAATGCCGCGTCCCTCGGCGCCCAGATCAAAGCGGGTCTGCAGAGCGAGTTTGCCGGCCTGGCCGGTGTCAAGGAGATCCGCGGCGCGGGGCTGATGATCGGCATCGAACTCGATCGCCCCTGTGGCGACCTCGTGGCAATCGCATGCAAGGCGGGCCTGCTGATCAGCGTCACGGCAGAGCGCGTGATCCGGCTGCTGCCGCCATTGATCATCAATGCTGACGAAGCACGGCAGATCGTTGCGCTGCTGTCGCCGCTGGTGCGCGAATTCCTGGAGTCCAATCCAGCCCAGAAAGCATGAAGCCGGTTCACCCGCTGATGAAGCACTATCTGCACTTCAAGAGCCTGCGCCCAGAGGAGTATGTCTACCTCTTCGAGCGCACGCGCGAAATCAAGAAGCGCTTCAAGCACTACGAGAAGTACCAGCCGCTGGTCGACCGCACGCTTGCCATGATCTTCGAGAAGGCCAGCACGCGAACGCGCGTCAGCTTCGAAGCCGGCATGTACCAGATGGGTGGTTCGGTCGTGCACCTGACGACCGGCGACAGCCACATCGGTCGCGCCGAGCCGACCGAGGACACGGCTCGCGTCATCAGTCGCATGGTCGACATCGTGATGATCCGAACCTACGAACAGGCCAAGATCGAGACCTTTGCTGCGCACTCACGGGTGCCCGTGATCAACGGGCTGACCAACGAGTTCCACCCCTGTCAGATCCTGGCCGACATATTCACCTTCATCGAACAGCGCGGCGACATCAAAGGCAAGGTGGTCGCGTGGGTCGGCGACGGCAACAACATGGCCAATACCTGGCTCCAGGCGGCCGATATCCTGGGCTTCACGCTGCACGTGAGCACCCCCACGGGATACGAGCTCGACATGAATGCGGTGGGGGTCACGAACGCGGGTTGCGTCAAGGTCTTCGACAACCCGATGGATGCCTGCCGCGGCGCGCACCTCGTGACCACCGACGTCTGGACCAGCATGGGCTACGAGGCCGAGAACGCCGAGCGGCGCAAGCATTTCGTCGACTGGTGCGTCGACGCCGAGATGATGGCCGCGGCGCAACCCAATGCGCTGTTCATGCATTGTCTGCCCGCACACAGGGGCGAAGAGGTCGCCACCGACGTCATCGACGGCCCGCAGTCCGCGGTTTGGGACGAGGCAGAAAACCGGATGCACGTGCAGAAGGCGCTCATGGAGTACCTGCTGCTCGGCCGCATAGGCTAGCTCGCGCGCTGCCCTCAGCCGCGAAGCTTGAAGCGCTGCAGCTTGCCTGTCTCGGTACGCGGCAGCGAGTCGCGAAACTCGATCGCACGCGGGTACTTGTAGGGCGCGATCGTCTGCTTGACGAAGTCCTGAAGCGTCTTGGCCATCGCCGCGCCCGCCGCGTGCCCGGGCTTGAGCACCACGACAGCCTTGACGAGCTGGCCACGCTGCTCGTCGGCCACGCCGACCACGCCGCACTCGGCCACCGCCGGATGCAGCAGGAGCGCACTCTCGACCTCCGGCCCGGCGATGTTGTAGCCGCCACTGATGATCATGTCATCGGTGCGGGCCTGGTACTCGAACTGACCATCGACGGGGCTGATCAGGTAAGCGTCGCCGGTCAGGTTCCAGCCGTCCTGCACATAGCTCGCCTGCCGTTCGTCTTCCAGGTACTTGCAGCCGGTGGGGCCGCGCACAGCAAGTCGCCCGACCTGGCCTGCGGGCAGGGGCTGGCCATCTTCGCTGAGCACACAGGCCTCGTAGCCGGGTACCACGAATCCGGTGGCACCGCCACGCGCCTGCTCTTCGGTGGCCGAGATGAAGATGTGCAACAACTCGGTCGAACCGATGCCATCGATGATCTGGATGCCTGTGGCGTCGAGCCACAGCTGGCGCGTTGGCGCGGGCAATGCCTCGCCGGCGGACACGCACTTGCGCAGGCTCGACAGGTCATGCCCCGCCAACTGCCCCGCCATCGCCCGGTAAGCCGTCGGCGAGGTGTAGCAAATGGTCGCCCGGTACTTCGCGATTGCCGCAGGCATGGCGTCGGGCGAAGCCTTCTCTACCAGCACGCAGGCGGCACCGATGCTCATCGGAAACAGCAACAGGCCGCCCAGACCAAAGGTGAAGGCCAGCGGCGGGCTGCCGATGATGCGGTCGTCAGGTGCGGCGCGCAGCATGTGCGCCGGCCAGCAGACGCAGGCCGCCATCACGTCGCGGTGGAAATGCAGTGCGGCCTTGGGCTGGCCCGTGGTGCCCGACGTGAACGCAATCAGGCAGGTGTCGTCGGCCGCGGTGTCGACGTTGTCGAATTTGGCGGGCTTGCTCGCCATCGCCGCCTCGAGCCCGTTGGCTGCGTCGCCGTTGAATTGCAGCACGTGCCTCAGCGTCGGGCAAGCCGATCGCGCCAGCGCAACTTCTTCGGCCAGCCGCGCGTCGACGAGTGCGTGCGTGATCTGCGCCTTGACGACAATGGTCGTGAGTTCGCGCGCACGCAGCAGTGGCATGGTGCCCACTGCGATACCCCCGGCCTTGACGACACCGAACCAGCAGGCGGCCATCATCGGGCTGTTGGCGCCGCGCAGCAGCACGCGGCTGCCCGGTACCAGACCCAGATCCTCGACCAGCACATGTGCGATGCGGTTGGCGCGGCGTTGCAGCTCGGCATAACTCCAGCGGATCGGACTGCCGTCCGGCGCCGCGCCCAGCACGGCCAAGCGCTCGCCATCGCCCTGCGCGACCCAGCGGTCGAGCAACTCCGTGGCGCAATTGAGCTGATCGCCAAACTGCAACTCAGGCAGCTCGAACAGCATGCGTGGCAGTTGGTCGGCCGGCGGCACGCGGTCGCGCACGAAAGTGTCGATGTGGGCGCTGGTCATGACGGCGCTTCACTTTAACGCCGACGCGGCAGGGTGGCGTCCGTGACAACCCCCGCTGGCCCGAAGCGGCCTATCATTCCAGAGCATGTACCTGACGATCAATCGGACCGAGAACTGCGTGATGGCGCGCATCACGCGCCAGCGAGTACGCCACCAGGCCAACTTCACCTTGCGCCAGTACGGCTCCTGGCGCAAGGCCACCCTGGCGGCCAAGGCCTGGGTCGAGGCGACGCTGCCCACGCTGCCAAACCGCATCGCGCGCAAAGGCCTGAAGACGGCTCGCAACACCTCAGGTGTGGTCGGCGTGCGCCTGGCCAACGCGACACGCGAGCGCAATGGCCATGTCTATCCAGACTGGCGCTGGGTCGCGTTCTGGCCCGGCTGCGCGCAGTCCAGCGGCATCGGCTGGTCGGTCAACAAGTATGGCGATGGCCTGGCCTTCGTCTGTGCCTGCGTCGCGCGCCGCCACGAGACGCTCGACCGCAAGCGCATCGACGCTGCGGTCAAACGTCTGCGCGGCAGCGCCGGCTACCGTGCGCTGCTGCGCAAGAAACGCCTGTCGCCCCCATGACGCGTCTGTGGGACATCTCGCCGCCGGTGCATGCCGCCTCACCGGTGTTCCCGGGTGATGCCCACTACGAACAGCGCTGGACGGCGACGATCGCACCGGGGTGCCCGGTGAACGTCAGCACGCTCACGCTATCGCCGCACACCGGCGCCCATGCCGATGCGCCACTGCACTACGACCCCGAGGGCATGCCGGTCGGCGCGCTTGATCTTGCGCCCTACCTCGGCCCCTGCCGGGTCGTGCATGCAATCGGCTGCGGCGCCCTGATCGAATGGCATCACGTCGAACACGCCATCAATGACTCGCTGCCGCCGCGCGTGCTGGTGCGCACCTACGAGCGCATGCCCGCCGACCGCTGGGACGACGCCTTGGCCGGCTACGCGCCCGAAGTGATCGAACGACTGGCCGACCGCGGCGTGCGCCTGATCGGCATCGACACCGCGAGCATCGACCCGGCCCGGAGCAAGACGCTCGATGCGCACCAGGTCGTCCGCCGCCGCAATCTGCGCGTGCTGGAGAACCTCGTGCTTGACGAGGTTGACGAAGGCGACTACGAGCTGATCGCCCTGCCGCTGAAACTCACCACTGCCGACGCCTCCCCTGTGCGCGCCGTGCTGCGACTACTGCGATGACCACCCGTCAGGACTGCCTCGCGCTCGACGCGCAAGACCCGCTGGCCCCGCTTCGCGAGCAGTTCGTGCTGCCGCCGGGCAAGGTCTACCTCGACGGCAATTCGCTGGGCGTGCTGCCGCGAGCCACGCCCGCGCGAGTGGCGCAGGTCGTGACCCAGGAGTGGGGCCAAGACCTGATCGAGAGCTGGAACAGCGCCGGGTGGATCGACCTGCCGCAGCTCGTGGGCGACAAGATTGCGCGCCTGGTCGGCGCCGGCCCGGGCGAGTTGGTGGTGGCCGACTCGACCTCGGTGAATCTGTTCAAGGTGCTGACTGCGGCGCTCGAGATCGCACAAGCCGATGCGCCCGGTCGCCGAGTGATCATGTCGGAGCGCGGCAATTTCCCGACCGACCTGTACATCGCCGAAGCGCTGGCGCGTCAGCGGGGCTGTGAACTGGTACTGGCCGATGCGCCGGGCGAACTCGACGCGCACTTGCGCACGGGCCGTGTCGCGGTGCTGATGCTGACCCAGGTCGACTACAGGAGCGGCCGCATGCACGACATGGCAGCCCTCACGCGCACCGCGCACGAGCACGGCGCGCTGGCGCTGTGGGATCTGGCGCATTCGGCGGGGGCGCTGCCGGTGGCGCTCAATGCCGCCGGCGCCGACTTTGCCGTCGGCTGCGGCTACAAGTACCTCAACGGCGGCCCCGGCGCGCCGGCTTTCGTCTGGGTCCATCCGCGCCACGCCGAGCGCGTCCGGCAGCCGTTGTCGGGTTGGATGGGCCATGCGGCGCCCTTCGAATTCACGTCGACCTACCGCCCGGCCGCCGGCATCGCACGCTATTTATGCGGCACGCCGGCGCTGCTGTCGATGGCCGCGCTCGAGTGCGGCGTCGACACCGTCCTGGCCGCCGAGCCGCTAGGCGGGCTGCCCGCCTTGCGCGCCAAGTCGCTGGCCTTGACTGACCTGTTCATTGACTTGGTCGAGCGCCATTGCGCCGGCCATGGCCTGGCCGTCGTCACGCCGCGCGACCATGCGCTGCGGGGCAGCCACGTGGCGCTGGCCCGCAGCGAGTCGGCCTATGCCCTCGTGCAGGCCTTGATCGCACGCGGCGT
>JANOPR010000512.1:0-2367 GCA_031421955.1 Burkholderiales bacterium | reverse complement strand
CGAGGTCTACATCCTGCCGCTGTCGTCGGTGGTCGAGTCGTTCCAGGTTCAGCCCGGGGTTCTCAAGACCATCGGCGGCTCGGGCCAGGTGGTGCAGGTGCGCGACGAGTACCTGCCGGTGGTCGACCTCGATCGCGTGTTCGACGTGCGGCGCTTCGACCTCGACACCACCGGCGCGATCATGGTCGTCGTCGAGGCCGAAGGCCACCGCGCTGCGCTGCGCGTGGACGAATTGCTCGGCCAGCAGCAGGTGGTTGTGAAGAACCTCGAAGCCAACTACCGCCGTGTGCGCGACGTGTCGGGCGCCACCATCATGGGTGACGGGCGCGTGGCGCTGATCCTGGACGTCGGGTCGCTGGCCCGGCGCGCGAGGCATTGATGCGCAGCCCTGCCGCAAATGGCCGCCCTCGCTCCACTCGCGCCAACGCCTGGTGCGCCAACGCCGAAACGGGCCGCAGGCCGGTGCCCGGTTCGTCACCCACCACCCACCACCAGCCACGGCTGGACTTGAAACCGAGAGAAAGGCAATTTTCATGACAGCGCAACCCGCAATTCAACTCGACGCGGCCACCGCGCCCGTGGCCGCCGCTTCCGCGTTCACCTCGCTGCGCGAATTCCTGGCCTTCAAGCTGGGCGCCGAGGAATACGGCATCGACATCCTGCGCGTGCAGGAGATCCGCAGCTACGAAGAACCGACGCGAATCGCCAACGCCCCGCCGTTCATCAAGGGCGTGGTCAACCTGCGCGGGGTGATCGTGCCGATCGTGGACATGCGCCTGAAGTTCAACCTGGAGCGTGTCGCCTACGACAGCTTCACCGTGGTCATCGTGCTCAACATCGGCAGCCGTGTCATGGGCATGGTCGTGGATGCGGTCAGCGATGTGATCACGCTCACGCCCGAGCAGTTGCACCCGGTGCCCGAGTTCAACTCGGCGATCCAGAGCGACCACCTGCTGGCCATCGGCTCGATCGACGAGCGCATGCTGATCCTGGTCGACATCGAAAAACTCATGACCAGCCCGGAGATGGGACTGGTTGCATCTTCAACCCACTAGACCCATCAAGGACATGGCGATGAAAAGCACTCTCAACACCCAGCTGCGGCTGGCATTCTCAGGCATGCTGGCCATGCTCCTGCTGGTGGCCGGCATGGCGATCTGGTACTCGACGCAGTCGCAAAAGGATGCCGCGTCGCTGTATTCCAACACCCGTGCCACCGCTGAACTGGGCAAGGCCAGCAGCGCGCTCTGGCAACTGCGCTACGGCTTCCCGCAGTTCATGGTCTCGGACCTCGCGGGCAAGCAGAAGATCGTCGCCGACGAGGCCAAGTGGGTCAAGGTGATTGATGACGCGCTGGCCGCTTATGCGCTCACCGGGCTCACCGAGGGCGAAGCCAAGTCGCTGAAGTCGCTGCAGGACGTTTACAAGCAATATGCCGAGGCGCGGCCCAAGTGGTTTGCGCTGCAACTCGAAGGCAAGGCCGAAGAGGCCGCCGACTGGCGCGCCAAGACGACGACGCCGTTCGGCGCCGGCACGGTCAAGGGCTTCAGTGACTTGATCGAAATCCAGACCAAGGCGGCCGCCGATGAGCTGGCTGCGCTGAATGCGCAAGCCGCGCTGATGAGAAACATCGTGATCGCGCTGTCGGTCCTGGCCGTGCTGGCCGTCGTTGGCCTGGCGCTGTGGATCACGCGTCGCATTGCCGCACCGATCAACGACGCAGTGACGGTGGCGCGCAGCATCGCCGACGGCAACCTCAGCCTGGTCGTCGAGGGCGCAGACCGCGGCCCCTTGAGCGGTTTGTTGTCGGCCCTGCGCGACATGCAGGCCAACCTGACCCAGGTGATTTCCGGCGTGCGCCAGAACGCCGAGGGCGTGGCCAGCGCCAGCGCGCAGATTGCCCAGGGCAACGCTGACCTGAGCCAGCGCACCGAAGAGCAGGCCAGCGCGCTAGAGGAGACGGCGGCCTCGATGGAGGAGCTGTCGAGCACGGTCAAGCAAAACGCCGACAACGCCAAGCAGGCCAACCAGCTCGCGCTGAGCGCCTCGGGCGTGGCGGTCAAGGGCGGCGAGGTGGTGGGCCAGGTCGTCGACACCATGAAGGGCATCAATGCTTCGAGCAAGAAGATCGCCGACATCATCAGCGTCATCGACGGCATTGCCTTCCAGACCAACATCCTGGCGCTGAACGCTGCGGTCGAAGCCGCGCGCGCGGGCGAGCAGGGACGTGGTTTTGCGGTCGTGGCCAGCGAAGTGCGCAGCCTGGCCGGGCGCAGCGCCGACGCGGCCAAGGAGATCAAGAGCCTGATCAACGCCAGCGTCGAGCGCGTCGAGCAGGGCACGCTGCTGGTCGACCAGGCGGGGGTG
>JANOPR010000511.1:0-5590 GCA_031421955.1 Burkholderiales bacterium | reverse complement strand
GGCGGCCTGCGCACCCTGCTGCTCGGCTCGGTGCTGCAGGGCCTGGCACTGCTGCTGTTCATTCCGTTTGACGGCCTGGTGTCGCTGTACCTGATCTCGGCCCTCTTCGGCCTTTTCCAAGGCGGCATCGTGCCCAGCTACGCCATCATCGTGCGCGAGCACTTTCCCGCGGCCGAAGCCGGCACGCGCGTCGGCGCGGTGCTGATGGCCACGCTGCTGGGCATGGCGCTGGGCGGCTGGATGTCGGGGCGTATCTTCGACCTGACCGGCTCCTACAACGCGGCCTTCATCAACGGCATCGGCTGGAACCTGCTGAACCTGGCCATCGTGCTGTACCTGATGGCGCGCCTGCGCGGCAAGCGCCGACACGGCCCCGTGTCGGCAGCCGCTTGAGGTTGGCTGGCACGCGACGCTGGGCGCGGGCGCCGGTTCGCGCCCGCGCCCGCGGCGCAGCCGAGCCCCTCGACTCCGGGCTGCGGCTTAGCGGCCGCGCCGGTTGTCGTAGCGGTCCTGCCAGTCCCGGATGCCGTCGCGGTCACGGTCGCCGTCGCGGTCGCGGTCGCGGTCGCGGTCGCGGTCATTGCGAACATCGCCGTAGCGGTTGGGCGCGCCGTCGCGATCCCAGCGCGGGTTGTAGGCCTGGTCGTGGCGGTTGGGGATGCCGTCGCCGTCGCGATCCCAGCGCGGGTTGTAGTCCGGGTCGTGGCGGTTGGGGATGCCGTCGCCATCGCGATCCCAACGCGGGTTGTAGACGCGGTCGTGGCGGTTCGGAATGCCGTCGCCATCATGATCCCAGCGGGTCGGCTGGTGGTATCGAGGCGGCGCGTACATCGGCACAGGCCGGGTGTAGACCGGGTACGCAGGCGCGTACACAGGGTCGTACTGCTGATAAATCGGCACACCGATCGGCACGCCGATCGACAGCGACCATTGAATATCGCTGCGCGCCTGCGCCATCCCGCTGGCCAATGCACCTGCGACCAGTAACGCACCGACGACAAGTTTCCTGTTGCTCATGATTTCAGCTCCTTGGTTGCTGGCGATCGGCGTGGCAACTTGTGCGGCGCCGCCCGTCAACAACGATCCCGTGGGGCACGCGGTTCACCCAATTCATGTGAAGCGCAGGTAAAGCCGACAGGCTCGGCGATACCATCACCGGCATCACGACTGGTGCATCCGCACGCCCTGGAGGACCCCATGAAGTACCGCCAACTCGGCAAGAGCCCGCTCAAAGTCTCGACCCTGTGCCTGGGCACGATGATGTTCGGCGACCAGACCGATGTCGGCGAAGCGCGCAATATCGTGGCACATGGTCGCGAGCAGGGCGTCAACTTCATCGATACCGCCGACGTGTACACGACGGGCAAGTCCGAAACCATGGTCGGCGAACTGCTCAAGGGCTCGCGTCACGACTGGGTCCTGGCCACCAAGGTCGGTAACAAGATGTCGGAGCGACCCAACGAGTCGCATTACTCGCGCAGCTGGATCCTGCGCGAGTGCGACGCCAGCCTGCAGCGCCTGGCCACCGACCATGTCGACATCTACTACCTGCACCGCGACTACCTGGGTCTCGACCTGGAAGAGCCGCTGCGCGCCCTGCAGGCCCTGCTGCAGGCGGGCAAGATCCGCAGCTGGGGGCTGTCGAACTTTCGCGGCTGGCGCATTGCCGAGGCCGTGCGCCTGGCGCGCGACATCGGCCTGCCCGACCCGGTCGTCTGTCAGCCGTACTACAACCTTCTCAACCGGCAGCCCGAAGTCGAGGTGCTGGAAGCCTGCGCTTACTACGGCATCGGAGTGGTGCCGTACAGCCCGATCGCGCGCGGCGTGCTGTCGGGCAAGTACGCGCCGGGCAGCCGCCCGGCCGAAGGCACCCGCGCCGGGCGTGGCGACAGGCGCATGCTGGAAACCGAGTTCCGCGAGGAATCGCTGGCGATCGCGCAGACCCTGAAGGCCCATTGCGAGGCCAAGGGCGTCGCGCTGGCCCACTTTGCCACCGCCTGGGTGCTGGCCAACCGGGCGGTGAGTTCAGTCATCGCCGGGCCGCGCACGCTGGCGCAGTGGCAGGACTACTTTGCCGCCGTCGACTGCGTCATCAGCACCGAAGACGAGGCGCTCGTGGATTCACTGGTCCGGCCCGGGCATCCCTCGACGCCCGGCTACACCGACCCGCAGTACCCGCTCGACGGCCGCTGACCGCGGGGCCGCGCTCACCTGCCGGTGTCCAGGCCGCCGCAAAGTTCGCTCAGGCGTTCGGCTTCGGCGGCAGGCAGCTTGCCGGCGCGCAGCAAGGTGGCACGCTCGATCGAGCGCAGGCGGTGGAACAACTCGTCTTCGACCGACTCGACCTCGGCCGCGTCGGTGGCGTCCAGCGCCTCGCTGTTCCACAGGCCGCTGGCGTACCAGCCCGAGCGCAGGCGCCCGATCAGGTGCTGCGACAGCGCCAACGCGTCCTGCAGTGCGGGCGAGCCGGGATCAGTCAGCATGGCGCGCACTGCGCGGTGCGCACCGTTCAACGCCGTGTCGAGTCGCGTCAGTCGCGCTTGCACGTCATCCCTGTCGAGGTGCGCCTTCGATGCCGGCTCGGCACGGGCCGCGTTCGAGATGTGCCCGATCCAGGAGAGATCGTATTCGCCGGGGACCACGCGCAACGCAATGCTGACGCGCGCGACGTCGGGGCGTTCGCTGCGCAACACCCCGAGCGCGCCTTCTGCCACGGCCAGCAGGCGGCCCAATGGCGACAGGGCGTCGCGTCGCAAGGCGTGCGGGTAGCCCGAGCCGTCCATGCGTTCGTGATGCTCGGCGATCGCGCGCCCGATGGCGACCGGGTAGTTCGTCAGTTGCTGGATCAGCAGCTGGCCCACGTGCGGGTGCACGACCAGGTGCTCGTAGCTCTGGAAGTCCATGCGGCGATCGGCATCGGCCTCGCCGTGGCGTGGGTCGATGTACATCTCGCCCAGGTCGTGCAGGAGGCCCGCGAGCATCGCCACGCGCACCTCGGCGGTGCTGCCGCCATGCGTGATCATCAAGGCGCCCGCGAGCGCCATCGCCTGCACCGCATGGTCAAACGACTCGGGCCGGGAGGCCTGCCCCGCCGTCAACAGCAGTTGCGCCACCGAGTGCAATGGCAGAAAGGCCGCTTCCTGGACGATCCTGGCGGCGTGCGGACGCAGGATCGTGCCGATGGGCGAGTCACGCTCGACCAGCGCCTGGGCGCACTGCACCAGCGCTTGCGCGTTCACGCCGTCCTCGACCAGCAGGCAGGTCTCGATGGGATTGCGCAACTGGCGGTCAAGCAGCTTCCTTTGCAGCGAAGCCGACACCGGCTGGTCGCGCGCCCACAGCTTGGTTCCCGAGATGTCGAAGATGTCGCGCGAGGCGATGATGCTCCTGGTCTGGCTGGCGTCCAGGATCGTGGCCAGCGCATGCTGATTCGCAGTCGTGAAGGTGTCTTTGTCGGTGGGCGCGGGCATCGCTGTCTCCAGGGTTTCGCAGTTGTCCTGAATTTCGGCCTGCCGCAGCGGGACTTGAGGCCAGATCGTGACAAGGCGCGAACCCGCGCCAAGACCCTAGCCCGCGCACTCACTTGATGCCCGCGCGCATGAAACTTTGCACGAACTGGCGCTGGAACAGCAGGAAGCCGATCAGCAGCGGTGCCGAGCTCATCAGCGTGGCGGCCGTGATGACCGACCAGTCGATGCCCTGGTCGGTTGAGGAGAAGACCTGCAGGCCCACGGTCAGCGGCCGGGCGCTGACGCTGTTGGTGATGATCAGCGGCCAGAGGAAGTTGTTCCAGTGAAAACTCACCGACACGAGCGCAAAGGCGGTGTAGACCGGCCTTGCCAGCGGCACATACACGCGCCACAGGATCTGCAATCCGCTGGCGCCCTCGACGCGCGCGGCTTCGTCCAACTCCTTGGGAATGCCCATGAAGGTCTGGCGCAGCAGAAAGATGGCGAAGGCCGAGGCGAAGTACGGCAGCCCGATGGCCCACAGCGTGTCGACCAGGCCCAGACGGGCCATGGTCTTGTAGTTCTCGACCAGCAGGATGTCGGGCATGACCATCAGTTGCACCAGCACCAGTGCGAACAACACGTTCTTGCCGGCAAACTCGTAGCGCGCAAAGGCGTAGGCCGCCAGCGTGCTGAGCACGAGTTGGCAGGCCAGGATCATGCTCACCAGCAGGATGGTGTTGAGGAAGTAGCGCGCGAAGGGTGCGGCGGCCCAGGCGCGGGCGAAGTTGTCCAGCGTCAGCGGCGCGAACAACTCGAAGCGGGTCGAGTACTCGCCGGGGTGAAACGCGGTCCACACTGCGTAGGCCAGCGGCAGAATCCACAGCAGCGCCAGCGCCCAGGCGGCCAGGGTGTCGATCCAGCCCGGATCGTTGTAGACCAGGCGCGAGGTGGCGTCGGCGCGGCTCACTTGTAGTGCACCCGGCGGTCGAGCACGAAGAACTGCAGCAACGCCACGGTGGCCAGCACCGCCAGCAGAACCATCGTCAGCGCCGCCGCGTAGCCGGTGTCCCAGAACTTGAAGCCGACCTCGTAGAGGTGGTACAGCAACAGCGTCGAGGCGTTGTCGGGCCCGCCGCGGGTGAGCACCACCACATGGTCGATCATGCGCACGGCGTTGATCACGGCATTGACCATCACGAACAGCGTGGTGGGCATCAGCAGCGGCCATTGCACGCGGCGGAAAAAGTACCAGCGCGACGCGCCCTCGATGGCTGCGGCCTCGCGCAGACTCGGGTTCAGGCTCTGCAATGCGGCCAGATAGAAGATCATGAAGAAGCCGGCCTCCTTCCAGATCGCGACCACGGTGATGGCGCCCAGCGCGGTGCGCTGGTCGCCGAGCCAGTTGTGCGAGGGCAGGCCAAACAAGCCGGTGATCTGCTCCAGCAGGCCGTAGCCCGGCGTGTAGAAGAACAACCAGATGTTGGCCACCGCGACCATCGGCAGCACGGTGGGCGTGAAGTACGCCATGCGCAGGAAGCCGCGCCCCGCCATGCGCTCATTGACCCACAGCGCCATCACCAGCGCCAGGCCAATCGACAGCGGAATCGTGGCCAGCGCAAACCACAGGTTGTTCTTCAGCGCCTTCCAGAACACTGGGTCGGCGACCATTTGCTCGTAGTTGCCGAGCCCGACCCACACCGTCGGCCGCGAGCCCTTGGGCGTGGAGAAAAAGCTGTCGATCAGTGAGGCAACCGCCGGGTAATGCGTGAACGTGACCAGCAGCACGAAGGCTGGAAGCAGGAGCAGGTACGCGTGGATCGCACTCGTGCCGGCGCCGCGCGCGGGTTGCACGTCAGTCACTTCCGCGTGTGCGGCGTGTGGTTGAGTTTTCCGCGTTGCCTGCCGGGTCCCGGCCCGGCGGCCGGGTAACTTTCATTTGCGGCCCCAAATGAAAGTCACCAAAGCAAAGGGGCTGAATGCAAAACCTCTCAGCTCGTTCTTCGCGCTTGGGCCACCCGGCCCGGCGGGCCACTTGGAGACCCCGCCAGTGATCGACGCGACAGCGCACTCGACGAGGCCTCGCTTCGCTTGGGCCTTGGGTCCAGCGAACTTGCGCGGGCGAGGCTTTGCGAGGCCCG
>JANOPR010000510.1:0-3372 GCA_031421955.1 Burkholderiales bacterium | reverse complement strand
CCGCAGGAACAGGAGGTCACATCATCCCCGGCCTGGCCGTCGCGCAAGAAATGCAATCGCGCGGCTGGACCATCAGCTGGCTCGGCACCAAGGAAGGGATGGAGAACCGCCTCGTGCCCGCGGCCGGCATCGCGCTCGACGCGATCGGATTCAACGGCCTCAGGGGCAAGGGCCTCCTCCACACCCTGACCGGCGGCGTGCGCCTGCTCAAGGCCTTCTGGGAATGCCTGACGCTGCTGCGCCGGCGCGGCGCCGACGCCGTGCTCGGCATGGGCGGCTATGTCTGCTTCCCCGGCGGCCTGATGGCCTCGCTGTTGGGCAAGCCGCTGCTGCTGGTCAACGCCGACGCCTCGCTGCTGCTGTCCAACAGGGCCTTGCTGCCGGTGGCCGACCGCATTGCCTTCGGTTTCGACGGCGCCGCGGCCACCACGCACAAGCGCGCGGTCGTGACCGGCAATCCGGTGCGTGCCGAAATCGAGTCGCTGCCGTTGCCGGCCGAGCGCTATGCCGGACGCAGCGGGCCACTGCATGTGCTCGTGGTCGGTGGCAGCCTGGGCGCCAAGGTGCTCAACGACACGCTGCCGCAGGCGCTGGCGCTGATGCCCGCGGCCACGCGGCCGCGGCTGGTGCACCAGACCGGCGCGCTGCAACGCGACGGCGTGCGCAATGCCTACGCCGCCGCCGGCATCGACGAGGGCGTCGAAGTGCTGGCCTTCATCGACGACATGGCCGCGCGCCTGGCGGCCTGCGACCTGATCGTCTGCCGCGCGGGTGCCGTCACCGTGAGCGAGCTGTGCGCGGCGGGCGTGCCCGCGGTGCTGGTGCCGCTGATCGTCAGCACCACCGCGCACCAGCGCGACAACGCGCTGTTCATGGCCCAGCACGGCGCGGCGATCCATCTGCCGCAGGCCGAGCTGTCGCCGCCTTCGCTGGCCGCGCTGCTGCAAGGGCTCGACCGCGCTTCGTTGCAGGCGATGGCCGAGAAAGCGCGCGGACTGGCCCGCCCGCGCGCGGCGGCGCGCGTCGCCGACGAGATCGAAGCCCTGGTGAGACCACGATGAAACACGCCATCAAGCACATCCACTTCGTCGGCGTCGGCGGTGCGGGCATGAGCGGCATTGCCGAGATCCTGCACAACCTGGGCTACACCGTGTCGGGCTCGGACCAGAGCGACAGTCCGACCTTGCGCCGCCTGGGCTCGCTGGGCGTGAGTGTCTTCGTTGGCCACGATGCCGCGCACATCAAGGGCGCCGGCGCGGTCGTCACGTCGACTGCGGTCGGTGGCGGCAACCCCGAAGTGATCGCCGCGCGCGCGGCACGCGTGCCGGTGGTACCGCGCGCGGCGATGCTGGCCGAACTGATGCGCCTGAAGCGCGGCATTGCGATCGCCGGCACCCATGGCAAGACGACGACCACGTCGCTGGTGGCCAGCGTGCTGGCCGAAGCCGGGGTCGACCCGACCTTCGTCATCGGCGGGCGTCTGGCCAGCGCCGGCGCCAATTCGCGCCTGGGCGCGGGCGACTACATCGTCGTCGAAGCCGACGAGAGCGATGCCTCGTTCCTCAACCTGACACCCGTGCTGTCGGTGGTGACGAACATCGACGCCGACCACATGGACACCTACGGCCACGATTTCGCACGGCTGAAGGCGGCCTTCGTCGAATTCCTGCACCGCATGCCGTTCTATGGCACGGCCATCGTCTGCGGCGACGACCCCGGCGTGCGCTCGATCATGCCGATGGTCTCGCGTCCGGTGGTCGCCTACGGCTTCGGCGCCGACAACCAGGTGCGCGCAACCGAGGTGCAGGCCCTGCCCGGCGGCCAGATGCGCTTCGTCGCCGAGCGCCGCAACGGCATGACGCTGCCGCCGCTCGAGATCACGCTGAACCTGCCGGGTGAACACAATGTGCTCAACGCGCTGGCGGCGATCGCCGTGGCCACCGAACTCGAACTGGCCGACGCGGCGATCGCCGTCGCGCTGGCCAAGTTTGCCGGCGTCGACCGCCGCTTCCAGCGCTGCGGCGAGGTGCAGGCGCAGGACGGCTCGGGCCCCTTCACCGTGATCGACGACTACGGACACCACCCGGTCGAAATGGCCGCCGTGATTGCCGCCGCGCGCGGCGCCTTCCCGGGCCAGCGTCTGATGCTCGCCTTCCAGCCGCATCGCTACACGCGCACCCGCGATTGCTTCGAAGACTTCGTCAAGGTGCTTGGCAGCGCCGACTCGGTGCTGCTGACCGAGGTCTATTCGGCCGGCGAGGCGCCGATCGTCGCCGCCGATGGCCGCACGCTGGCCCGCGCGCTGCGCCTGGCCGGCCGGGTCGATCCGATCTTCGTCGACGAGGTCGATGGCCTGCCCAGCGAAGTGCTCGCGCAGGCCCGCGGCGGTGACGTCGTGATCGTGATGGGCGCCGGATCGATCGGCAGCGTGGCGATGCGCATTGTCGAACTCGGCACGGTGGCAGCGCCATGACCGCACACCAGCGTTTTGGCAAGGTCGCTGTCCTGATGGGCGGCAGCAGCGCCGAGCGCGAGATCTCGCTGCTCAGCGGCGCCGGCGTGCTCACGGCATTGCAGAGCCAGGGCGTCGACGCCCACGCCTTCGACCCGGCCGAGCGCGACCTGGTCGAGTTGAAGCGCGAGGGCTTCGCGCGCTGCTTCATCGCCCTGCATGGCCGCCACGGCGAAGACGGCACGGTGCAGGGCGCGCTCGAGCTGCTCGGCATCCCCTACACCGGCTCGGGCGTGATGGCCAGCGCGATCGCCATTGACAAGGTCATGACCAAGCGCCTGTGGCTGGCCGACGGCCTGCCCACGCCGCGCTATCTCGTGCTTGAGCCCGAGGCGCAGAGCGCGGCGCAGACGCGCAGCGTGCCCGATACCTTGGGCCTGCCGCTGATCGTCAAGCCGCCGCACGAGGGCTCGTCGATCGGCGTCAGCAAGGTCGCGGGCTATTCGCAGATGCAGGCCGCGGTCGAGCTGGCCGCGCGCCACGACGCGCAGGTGCTGTGCGAGGAGTTCATCGACGGCGAGGAAGTCACGTGCCCCGTGATCGGCGAGGGCACTGCAGCGCGCGCGCTGCCGGTGGTGCGCATCGTCGCGCCCGAAGGCGCCTACGATTACCAGAACAAGTATTTCACCGACGTCGTGCAGTACCTGGTGCCCAGCGGCCTGCCCGCGGCCGAGGAAGCCGAGATCCAGCGCATCGTGCTCGCGGCGTACCGCTCGCTGGGCTGCCGCGGCTGGGGCCGCGCCGACCTGATGATCCGCGCCGCCGACCGCCAGGCCTTCCTGCTCGAGATGAACACCTCGCCGGGCATGACCAGCCATTCGCTGGTGCCCAAATCAGCCGCCGCCGCAGGCATCGGCTAC
>JANOPR010000509.1:0-14080 GCA_031421955.1 Burkholderiales bacterium | reverse complement strand
CAAACAGCAGGTTGCTCTTGATCTGGTCTTCGGTCAGGCCGATGTCCTGAAGCCGGTTGTAGCGCACATACGTGCGGCGTGGCAGTTCAGGCAGTAATTGACAAACAGCCGTGCGCCGTTTTGCAGCGCAGCGTCCTCGGTCAGCTTGCTGACAGGAAACTTGTCCCAGGCCAGGCCACCAGCCGCCTGCGCACCGCCGGCAAGCACCAGCAGCGACATCACTACGGATTGAAGGAATCTCTTGATCATGGTCGTGGTTCTCTTCAAGGCTTGGCGGTCAGTGAGGCTGGAAGACCACGCGCTCGGGCACCGGCTTGAATTGCCCCAATCGGCTCCACCACGGCATTAACAGGAAGAAACCGAAGTAATACACGGTGCCGATCTGCGCCATCAAAGTCTTGGCGTCAGAGACCGGCTCGATGCCAAGCCAACCCAGGATCAGGAACACGATGACGAAGACCGCGTAGACCGCCTTGTGCCAATCCGGCCGGTAGCGGATCGAGTGCGCCGGGCTGCGATCGAGCCAGGGCAGCGCGAACAGGATCATCACCGACGCACCCATTACCACGACGCCCCAGAACTTGGCGTCGAAGGTCTTGAGCAGGGCGATAGCGACAACCGCCGACACAACCACGCCCACTTTGGCCATCGACGAAAGACCGCCCTTCCAGGCCGCCATCAACGCGCCCAGGCCCACCAAGGCGCAGAAGACGTTGATCATCGGGTCGGTGGTCGCCCGCAGCATCGAGTAGTACGGCGTGAAGTACCAGACCGGCGCAATGTGCGCGGGTGTCTTCAGCGGGTCGGCCGGAATGAAGTTGTTGTACTCGAGGAAGTAGCCGCCCATTTCGGGCGCGAAGAAGACAATCGCCGAAAAGATCAGCAGGAACACAGAGACGCCGACGATGTCATGCACCGTGTAGTCCGGGTGGAAGGGAATGCCGTCCAGTGGAATGCCGGTCTTGGGATCCTTGTTGGCCTTGATCTCGATGCCGTCGGGGTTGTTCGAGCCGACATCGTGCAGCGCAAAGATGTGCGCCGCCACCAGCCCCAGCAACACCAGCGGAATGGCGATGACGTGGAAGGCGAAGAAGCGGTTCAGGGTCGCGTCACCGACCACGTAGTCGCCGCGAATCAACAAGGCCAGGTCAGGGCCGACGATGGGGATGGCGGCAAACAGGTTGATGATCACCTGCGCACCCCAATAGCTCATCTGTCCCCAGGGCAGCAGGTAGCCGAAGAAGCCCTCGGCCATCAGGCACAGGAAGATCAGGCAGCCGAAGATCCAGACCAATTCCCTGGGCTTGCGGTAGCTCCCGTAGAGCAGGCCACGGAACATGTGCAGATAGACGACGACGAAGAAGGCGCTGGCGCCGGTCGAGTGGATGTAGCGCACCAGCCAGCCCCAGGGGACGTCGCGCATGATGTACTCGACCGAGCCGAACGCCAGCGCCGCGTCGGGCTTGTAGTGCATCGTCAGGAAGATGCCGCTGACGATCTGGATCACGAGCACCAGCATCGCCAGCGCGCCGAAGAAGTACCAGAAGTTGAAGTTCTTCGGCGCGTAGTACTCGGTCATGTGGACGCGGTAGGCGTCGAATGCCGTGGGGAAACGGTTCTGCGTCCAGAGCGTCAGCTTGTCGAGCATCGACGCTCCCGCGGGCGCTTCCTTGAATTCAGCCATGTTGCTGTGCCTCGCCAGTCGGTTGGGGTTCAGGCCTGCTTGTCTTCGCCGATCAGCAATTTGCTGTCGGAGAGATACATGTGCGGAGGCACCTCAAGATTGTCGGGCGCGGGCTTGTTCTTGTAGACGCGCCCGGCCAGGTCGAAGGTCGAGCCGTGGCAGGGGCAGAAGAACCCGCCGTGCCAGTCATCCGGCAGCGATGGTTGGGCCCCGGCCTGCAATTTGGCCGTCGGCGAGCAGCCCAGGTGCGTGCAAATACCCACCGCCACAAGCACTTCGGGCTTGCGCGAGCGGTGTTCGTTGCGCGCGTACTCGGGCGTCAGCTCATCGGGCTTGCGCTTGGACTGCGGGTCCGCCACCTGCGACTCGGTCTTCTTCAGCGACTCAAGCTGCTCGGGTGTGCGCTTGAGGATCCAGACCGGCTTGCCACGCCATTCGACGGTGGCCATCTCGCCGACCTTGAGGTCACTGATGTCGACCTCGACTGCCGCACCGGCGGCCTTGGCGCGCTCGGACGGAGCGAAACTGGACACAAAGGGGACAGCGGTGGCCACGGTACCGATGGCACCGGCGCCGCATGCGATGCCGATCCAGGTACGACGGCCCGGGTCGATGGCGTCATTGCTCATTCAATTCCTCGCACGGAAGACGACAGACGGGGGGTCAACCTGGGATTCTAGCGGACGCGTTCGCGCGCTCCGGTTCAGGTTGGCGCGCCACGAGTCTGGGCAATACTGTGCCGCCTGTTGGCCGCACACCCGCGCCGCGGGAGCGTCAACGTTGAGTCAAGGAGACCACGCGTGAGCTTCACAAGCGAATTCAAGAGCTTTGCCATGAAAGGCAATGTCGTCGATCTCGCCGTCGGCGTGATCATCGGCGCGGCCTTCGGCAAGATCGTCGACTCGATCGTCAAGGACCTGATCATGCCCGTCGTCGGCAAGATCTTTGGCGGGCTGGACTTTTCCAACTTCTTCTTTCAGCTCGGCGCCCTGCCTGCCGACTACAAGGGCGCGATGACCTACGACGCGCTGACCAAGGCCGGAGTGCCGCTGTTTGCCTACGGCAACTTCATCACCGTGGCGATCAACTTCATCATCCTGGCATTCATCATCTTCATGATGGTCAAACAGATCAACCGCCTCAAGAGCGAAGCGCCGCCGGCACCGCCCGCGGCGCCGGCCGAAGACGTGTTGTTGCTGCGCGAAATCCGTGATTCGCTGAAAAAGTAGGCACCTCCAGCGGGTGGGTTTGGCCCCATACTTTGGCCCGTGGACGGTGCCGGCGCTGCGTACCAGGCCGGCCTGCCTTCGCGCATATGAGCGCGCCCGCCTTCGATCCAGCCGATGAATCCACCGCTGCCGCGATCGCCCGCCGCCCTGACCGCGGCGGCGCACCGAATCAAGGTCTCCGCCCGCGAGGCGGCGCAGCGTTGCGTCGACGCGCTGGGAAACGCGGCCTATAGCAGTTCCAGCAACAGCGAGCGCGAAGCCCTGTTGGCGGCCCAGACCGAGCTCACCCGCAAGCAGTCGGCGTTCTCAATGACCTTCAACGAGCGGCTCGACGAGGCCCTGACGGCGGAGATGCGTCGCCGCGAAGGCGCGACGCGCGCCAGCACTATCGGTTCATCGTGGCAGTCCCTGACCTTGGTCGACGACCGCGATGTAGAGATCCAGGTCAGCGCCGAGCGCTTTGCCTTGACACTCGCGCACGACTGCGAGTGGGAGCTGCGCGAGCTCGATGCGCTGATGCTGGGGTTGTTCTACACGCCGCAGGGCGCCCGCAGCGAAGCCGAGCTACGCAACCCGCTGCGGCCGGAAGTGATCGGCAAGGCCATCGTGTGGGCCTGCGATGGGTTGAGCGACCGCCCCCCCGTGCGCAAGGTCCTGACCGAGACAATGGCACGCACCATGGCCTCGGCGATGCCCGCGCTGTACACCAGCATCGTGCAGGAAATGCGTGCCGCGGGCGTCAAGCCGCCTGAGATGGCGGTGCGCACCGTGCAAGGCCCCGGCAATGAGCTCGGTCAGTTCACGAATACCGGCTATGACACCATGAACCGGCCCAGCATGTTCGACGCCGCCGACAGTGGCGCGGGTCACTTGGGGGGCGGCGGCCACACCACGCGCTCAGGCCTGGTGTCCAGCGGCGCGACATCCGCGCACGGGTCCACGATCGGCCAGGTCGATGGCGAGGTGATGAGCCTGATCCGCCGTCTGGCGATGCTCGGCAATATTGCCGTGGATACCCAGATCGACGCGGCGCACAGCGCGCGCGGTTCCGGGTCCGGCGCCCTGGCGCCAATGGCCAACCTGATCCTGGCCAATCGAGAGGAGTTGCGCCGCACAGCCACCGGCTCGCTCGACCACATGGTCATTGACGTGGTCGGCAGCCTGTTCGAGCAGATCCTTGCAGACCCCAAGGTGCCGCCACAGATGGCGCGTCATATTGCCCGGCTGCAATTGCCGGTGCTGCGTGCCGCGCTGGGTGACGCCAGCTTCTTCTCGTCACGGCGCCACCCGGTACGCAAGCTGGTCAACCGCATGGCCTCGCTGGGCGTGGCCTTCGACGACTTTTCGGAGGGCCCCGGCCAACAGTTTCTGGCGCTGGTGCGCGGCCTCGTCGACGACATCGTCAGCGGTGACTTCGACCAGATGGCGCTGTATGAAGCGACGCTGGACAAGCTCGAGTCCTTTGCTGCCGAGCAGGCGCAGCGCGACGTCGAGGACAACAGCAAGGCGTCTTCGCTGCTCGACCAGCGCGAGACCGACCTGTTGCTGCACCAGCGCTATGTCCAGCAGCTGCATGCGGGGCTGGCCCCGGTGGCGATGGACGACTTCATGCGCAAGTTCCTGACCCAGGTCTGGAGCCAGGCGATGATGAAGGCCGCAGCCACGCAGGGCGGCGACAGCGACCTGGCCAAACGCCTGAAGCTGGCCGGCCGTGACCTGGTGATGAGTGTGCAGCCCAAGGGCTCACCGGCCGACCGCAAAGCCTTCCTGGTGCGTCTGCCGCAATTGATGAAGGACCTGCATGAGGGCCTCGCACTAATCGGGTGGCCGGCGGTCGCGTCCAAGGACTTCTTCGACAAGTTGATGCCCGCGCATGCGCAATCACTCAAGGGCGAGTCACTGCGCACGCTGGACCACAACCTGCTGGTCAATCAGCTCGACGCCATCCTGGGCACGCCCCAGCCGCGGGCGGAAGACAACGTGCGCGGCGCCAGCGCCATCCCCGTCCTCGACGACATTGTCTCGGGGCCTGGGTTCACGCCGGAAGAAGCCGCTCAGATCGGCCTGGTCGAGGAGAGCGCCATCGATTGGAGCGGCGAGGTCGACATCGACCTCAGCGCCGATCCGGAGGGTGACGGCGAAATCAGCGCGCTGGACATCAACATTGACGGCCTACCGCCGCCCGAGCCGGTGGAGCCGACCCAAGGCGCGTCGCTGGCCGACCATGTCCAGATCGGGTTCTCGTACCGGATGCACTTCGAAGACCAGTGGCACAAGGTGCGGCTGTCGCATATCAGCCCGGGGCGCACCTTCTTCGTCTTCACCCGCGGGTCCAAGCACCAGCATGCGATCTCGATGACCGCGCGCATGCTCTACCGCCTGTGCGAAACCGGCCGCCTGCGCGCATACGAGAACGCCTACCTGATCGAGCGCGCGACGGCAAGGGCACGCAAGCAACTCGCCGCCTTGCGCGGCAACTCGACCTCAGGTATGCCGCTCACGCGGCACTGATCGCCTCGCGCGCCGCGATGGCGCGGCGTGCCCAGCGGATCGCCGCCTCCAGGCTGGACGAATCGGCGATGCCGCGGCCAGCGATGTCGAACGCCGTGCCGTGGTCCGGACTGGTGCGCACGAAGGGCAGGCCGAGAGTGACATTCACGCCCTCCTCGACGCCGAGGTACTTGACCGGGATCAGGCCGTGGTCATGCGTCATCGCCACCACCACGTCGAACTCACCGCGCCGCGCACGCATGAAAACGGTGTCTGGCGCATAGGGTCCGCGGGCGTCGATGCCCTCTGCCACGGCGGCCACTACCGCCGGGGCGATGATGTCGCGCTCCTCGTGCCCAAAGAGGCCATCTTCGCCCGCATGCGGGTTCAACCCCGCCACGGCAATGCGGGGTCGCGGCTGACCCCACTGCTGCGCGGCCGCATGGGCAATGCGCAGCGTGCCCAGGACCGCGTCGAAGCTCACCGCATCGATGGCCGCTCGCAAGGCCAGGTGGATCGTCACGAGCACGACCCGCAGTTCCTCGTTGGCCAGCATCATGCGCACCGGCAGGGGGGCCGCGCCGGGTACCGTGGCCAGCGCCTGCAGCATTTCGGTATGCCCCGGATAAGGTTGACCCGCGGCCGCCAACGCAGACTTGTGCAACGGCGCGGTGACGATGCCCGCGCCCGCACCGGCTTGCACGGCACGCACTGCAGCCTCGATGCAGACTGCCGCCGCAGCGCCCGCATGCGCGTTTGGACGACCCCAGGGCAACTGGTCCAGTCCGGCGGGCAGGCCGTCGGGCTGCCAAACCGGAAGGCAATTGGGAGGACACGCGGACAAGTCGGCGGGCGCACGCAGCTGGGCCAGCGGCCAGGGCTGCGGCGTCAGGCGCATCGCCCGGCGCATCGCACCCATGTCGCCGACCACGAGGCAGCCCGCAGCGGCGCCGCGCTGGAACGCGCGCGCGATGATCTCGGGCCCGATGCCGCAGGCATCACCCATCGTCAGCAGCAAAGGCTCCGATCTGGTCGACATGCTTGGATTGTCGGCTTCAGCCAGGCCCGCAGCGCCGCGCACTTCTCACGCCGGGTTGTCAATCTCGATGAATCGATGTGCGATGCCGAATCGGGCGGCCACATGGGCTGCCAGGGCCGGTGCACCGAAACACTCGGTTGCATGGTGGCCGCAGGCCAAGAAGGCGACGCCGGTTTCCTTGGCCAGATGGGCCTGCGGCTCCGACACCTCGCCGGTCAGGAAGGCATCGACACCCGCGGCCACAGCCGACTCGAAATAGCCCTGCGCACCGCCGCTGCACCAGCCAATCCGCGTCAGCGCCCGCCCGTCGCCCGCCAGCACCATGGGCGCACGCCCGCCGAGCGCAGCTTGCACTCGCGCAGCCAGGCCGTCGAGCGAGGTGTTGTCGCCTGCCGCGCCGGCAAAGCCAATGTCGTGCTCGCCGAAGCGCGCATCGGCAACCAGCCCCAGTCGCAGACCGAGCTGGGCGTTGTTGCCGAATTCGGGGTGCGCGTCAAGGGGCAGGTGATAGGCAAACAGATTGATGCCGTGGGCCATGAGCCGCCGCACGCGCTCGCCCAACCAGCCGACCAGGCGGCCGTCCTGGCCGCGCCAGAACAGGCCGTGATGCACGATGATGGCATCTGCCTTGTCCGCAATGGCCGCGTCGATCAGATCGCGACTCGCCGTCACGCCCGACACGATGCGGCGCAGGTCGGCGCGACCCTCGACCTGCAAACCGTTCGGCCCATAATCCTTGAACGCGTCCGCATTCAACATCGTGTCGAGGTAACTTTCGATCTCCTTGCGTGCGGCCATCGTGCCCTCATTTTCGTCGTATGCGCAGAATCTGGTTGATCTTCTCTCAGGCCGTCACGGTCGCCGTGGCGGTGCTGTTCGTCGTCGCCACGCTGAAGCCGGAGTGGCTTGGCCGGTCGCCCGGCCGCATGTTGCCGCAGATCGTTTCGATCGCCCAGGCGCCTGAGGCGGCAGCGCCCACGTCCGCCGCGGCCAGCAACAGCCTGCGCGGCGCGGCGCAACGTGCGGCGCCCGCGGTGGTCAGCATCGTGGCCAGCAAGGTCAGCCAGCGCCGCCCTCAACTCGAGGATCCGTGGTTCCGCTTCTTCTTTGGTGAGCGCGGGCCGCAGGACCCTCCGCAGCGCGGCCTGGGGTCGGGCGTGATCGTTTCGCCTGAAGGCTATCTGATCACGAACCACCACGTGATCGATGGCGCGGACGACATTGAAGTCCTGCTTGCTGACGGCCGGCAGGCGCAGGCCAAGGTCGTGGGCACCGACCCCGACAGCGATGTGGCCGTCCTCAAGATCGACCTGCCCAAGCTGCCGACGATCACGTTCGGCAACGCCCAGGGGCCGCAGGTCGGAGACGCCGTGCTCGCAATCGGCAACCCTTTCGGCGTCGGGCAAACCGTGACGTCGGGCATCGTCAGCGCGCTCGGTCGCAACCAGTTGGGTATCAACACGTTCGAGAACTTCATCCAAACCGATGCCGCGATCAACCCCGGCAACTCGGGTGGCGCGTTGGTCGACGCCGAGGGCCACCTGGTTGGGATCAACACGGCCATCTTTTCGCGCAGCGGTGGCAGCCTGGGCATCGGATTCGCCATTCCGGCGACGACGGTGCGCATGGTGATGGAGAGCCTGGTACGCGACGGCAGCGTCAGCCGCGGCTGGATCGGCGTCGAACCGCGCGACCTGACGCCGGAGATGGCCGAGTCGCTGCGCCTGCCGGTGAAGAGCGGCGTGCTCATCACGGGTGTCCTGCAAGACGGCCCGGCCGGTGTCGGCGGCATGCGCCCCGGCGACGTTGTCGTCCAAATTTCCGGCCAGCGCATTGCCAACAATGCCCAGTTGTTCAACGCCGTGGCTGGCTTGAAGCCCGGCAGCGTGGCCATCATCACCGTGCAGCGCGGCGAGCGCGTGCTCGAGCTCAAGGTTCAGGTTGCCTTGCGCCCGCCCTCACCGCGGGCGCAACGCTGAGCCTCGACGCAAGGGCACCTGGATCCAAGCCCGACCTCACTCAATTGCCACCTGCGAGAGACGCCGTGACCGCACGCAACCCACCCTGCCGCCATACCCTGGGATCGATCACGATCTGGTTGACGCTGCTGGCGTCGCTGGCCGGATGCGGCACGCTTTCGCCGACCGCCGGCGGCATCGATCCGGCCACGGGAGCGCCGCGACAGGCAGCAGGCGATTCGCCGCTGGTGACGGAGCAGCGCTGGCTCGCGGAGTGGTTCCGCGGCACGCCCGTCGTGATCGCGCTGGCTGACAGCCACACGCTGGGCGTCGATGTACCGCTTGCGCACTGCTTCGCGGCCGGCAGCAGCAGCGTCAAGCCCGCACTGGCTGCCGTCCTGGATCGCGTGGCGACCAGCCTGCGCCGGCAACCCGCGATGCGGGTGGCGATCGCGGCGCCCGCCGACGCCAGTGGCGCCCCGCGACTGGCGACCAGCCGCGCGCAGGCGGTACGTGAACACCTGGTGTCGCGCGGCGTGGCAACGACGCGCCTGACGGGCTCCGGAACGACCGTTGCCGGGGGCCCGGTTCAGTTGCGAATCGTGTTGAGCCCGTAGACGGCCTGTCAGACGGCGGGCTGGATGGCGCCGAACAGTGGGTCCCGGCGCGACCGCGGTCGGTAGGCCGAGGTCTGGCGCGCGATCGCGGCAATGTGCTCCGGCGTCGTACCGCAGCAGCCGCCAGCGATGTTGAGAAATCCACTGCTCGCAAACTCGGCCATCAGGTTGGCAGTGACGTCCGGTGTTTCATCGAAACCGGTCTCGCTCATCGGATTGGGCAGGCCGGCGTTGGGGTAGCAGGAGATGAAGGTGTCGCCTGCAACCTTGGCCAGCTCTTCGATGTAGGGTCGCATCAGCGTCGCACCCAGGGCGCAGTTCAGCCCGACCGCAAGCGGCCTGGCATGGCGTACCGAGTGCCAGAAGGCAGCCACGGTCTGGCCCGACAGGATGCGCCCGGAGGCGTCCGTGACGGTGCCGGAAATGATGACGGGCAGGCGCTCTCCAGTGGCCTCCATCAACTCGTCCAGCGCAAATATGGCTGCCTTGGCGTTGAGCGTGTCGAAGATCGTCTCAACCAGGAACAGGTCGGCGCCGCCTTCCCGCACGCCGTGTGCCTGCTCGTGGTTGGCGGCGCGCAACTGCTCGAAGCTGACGTTGCGGGCGCCGGGGTCGTCGACGTCCGGGCTGATGCTGGCCGTGCGTGGCGTCGGGCCCAGCGCGCCGGCGACGAAGCGGGGCTTGTCGGGTGTGCCGGCCGCGTCGGCTGCCTCGCGCGCAATGCGCGCGGCGGCCACGTTCATCTCGCGCGCATGCATGCCCAGGCCATAGTCGTCCTGCGCGATCGAGGTGGCACCGAAGGTGTTGGTCTCGATGATGTCCGCGCCGGCCGCAAGGTAGGCCGCGTGAATCTCGCGCAGCACGTCGGGGCGCGTCAGCTGCAACAACTCGTTGTTGCCCTTCAGGTCCTTGGCGTGACCCTTGAAGCGTTCGCCGCGGTAGTCGGCCTCGCCGAGCTTGTAGCGCTGGATCATCGTGCCCATGGCGCCGTCGATGATCACGATGCGCTGCGCCAGCAGCGCGGGCAAGGCCGCCGCCCGGGTGTAGGCCATCTTGATGTTCATGCGGGGATTGTAGGAACCCGCCCGCAGCGCCCTATTGCAGCAGCGGCGGCTGCCCCGGTGGCGGCACAGGCTCGCGCGGACTGGCACGCTTCTCGACGTAGGGCTGCGTGCTGGCCTCACCCGCGGCCCACAGGGCCAGCCTGTCCGCATCCATCGGTCGGGCAAAGAGGTAGCCCTGAAACTCGTCGCAACCGAGGGTCAGCAGGATGTCGCGCTGGCGCTCGGTCTCGACGCCTTCGGCAACCACGCGCAGTCCCAGCGCATGGGCCAGGCGGATGACGGCATCCACGACGGCCATCGCGTCGCCGCTGACCCCCAGGTCGGCGACAAAGCTGTGGTCGACCTTCAACTGGCGCGCCGGCAGCGTGCGCAGATACGCCAGGCTGGAGTGTCCGGTGCCGAAGTCGTCGATCGCGAGTGAAGCACCTGCGCGGGCGAGCTGGGCAAACGACCGCAGCGTCGCCTGCGTATCCTCCATCGCCACGCTCTCGGTGATCTCGAATGTCAGCAGCGAGGCGTCGATGCGGTGACGTGCCAGGATGCCGCGGATGCGTTGCACCAGGTCGTCCTGGCGCAACTGGTGTGCCGACAGGTTCACCGCCAATCGGATGCGCAGGCCGGCGTCTTCCCACGCCCGCATCTGGCGGCAGGCCTCGTCGAGCACCCACTCGCCAACGGCGCCGATCAGTCCGAAGCGTTCAGCCACCGCGATCAACTCGGTCGGGCCCACGGCGCCACGCACCGCATGCTGCCAGCGCACCAGAGCCTCGGCGCCGGTGAACTCGCCCGTGCGCGCATCGACCTTGGGCTGGTAGAACAGCGCCAGGCCGCCCTGGGCGATGGCCAGGCGCAGATCGCTTTGCAGCGACAGCTGGTCGCTGGCGTCAAGCTCCATGCGGGGCTCGAAGAATGCGTAGGTTGAACCTCCGGTGCGTTTGACTGCAAACATGGCCGCATCGGCGTTGCCAATCAGGCGGTTGACCGGGCCATGCTCCGGAAAGACCGCAATCCCAATCGAGCAGGACAGCCGCAATTCGCTGCCGTTGGGCAGCTTGTAGGGCGCGATCAATGCGTGCAAGGCACGCTGGGCCGCCGCAGCCGCGCCTTCGTGCGAGCCCGGCGCAGCGACCAGCAGCAGGAACTCGTCGCCGCCGATCCGCGCCGCCGTGTCCTGCGGCCTGGCCACCGCGCCAAGGCGGCGCCCGACCTCGCGCAGCACGTCGTCGCCGGCCGCGTGGCCGAACGACTCGTTGACCGCCTTGAAGCCATCGATGTCGACAAACAGGACCGCCATCGCCGAGGGCGCGCGGCCGACATGCTTGAGCAGATGGTTCAACCGCTCCTCGAAATGCAGGCGATTGGGCAGGCCGGTCAGGGCATCCTCAAACGCCAGTTGGTGCAGCCGCCTGTTCGCAGCGTGCAGCGAACTCGACAGCGACTTCGCGCGGTGGCCGGTGCGCGAGTCGACGGCAATGCATACCAAGGCCATCACCACGACAAAGCCGCCGAAGGCCAGCGCGACCTGGATCAGGCGCGCGTCGATTGCGGCCGCGGGCGCCGCGGCAATCAGGGTCTCGGCCTCGCCCGCCGCCATGACCGGCGCATATGCGGCCGCATCCAGCGCCAGGATCTGTGCAACCAGCCAAGTCAATGCGAAAACGCCGACGCCTGCCCAGCGTTGCAACTGCCGTGCGCCAAAGCCGCGCCGTGGCTCCCCGTGCACCAACTGCAGCGCAAACCAGAACCCGATCACCGCGACCGCCAACGCGGCAACGGTCGGTCCGGCGGCTTGCGCCTGCCAGTTCGGAGGCACGGCCATGGCCGCACCCAGGACCACGAACACGGCCATCAGCAGCGGCACCAGCAGCAACAGCGTCGCCGCATTGGCAAGCAAGAGGCTGGGTAGCCAGCGTGCGAGGAGCAGTCCCGCCGCACAAGCGGCAACAGCCAGCGCCCAGGCGCCTATGAAGGGTGTGGCCACGAACCAGGCTGTCGCAGCACTCTGCGTGACGTGCCAAAGCGCCAGTTGCAAGGCCCACAGCCCGGTGCCGACGCCAAGCGAACCGCCTGCGCCCCATCCGAGCGCGACGACCCAGTCGGATGAGCGGGACTTGCGCAACGTGTGCGCCAAAACTGCGGCGGTGGCGGCGGCGCCTGCCAGCAGCATCGCCACGATGGGCAAGGAGAGCGCGTGGGCGTTCAGCGAGGCCAGTGCCATCGGTATACGGTAATCGATTCTCGCTATTCGATCCGGGATTGTTGCCCAATCAGCGCGCCAGCGTGCAGGGAAAGCGAGCAGCAATGCCGAGCCCATCTGGCGCGCTGCAGGCTCGTCACGTCGGCGCCGTGAACCCGATCCCGCGCCGCTCGCGCACGCCGGGCTTGACCCGATGCTCGCTCTCCAACTGCGCCAGGAATTCGTCCGGCTCGAACTCGGCAGCCAAGACTTCGCACTGCCGCTTGACTGCGGCGAAGTCGCCGGGCGTGAGCTGATCCAGGGCCGCCAGGCGTTGCCGCTGTTCACTGTTGACATGCGCCGCCCCGCCGCCGAGTGCCTCGGTCAGGAACATCGCCACTCGCTGATCGACGGTCAACGGTCCGAAGCGCACCTTGAAAGTGAATCGTCTCAGCGCCGCTGCGTCGAGCTCGTCAAACAGGTTGGTGGTGCAGATGAACAGGCCGCCGAAGCGCTCCATGCCATGCAGCATCTCGTTGACCTCGGTGACTTCGTAGTTTCTCTCGGCACGCTGGCGGCTGCGAAGGAAGCTGTCGGCTTCATCGAGCAACAGGACCGCCTCCTCGGCCTGCGCTTCTTCGAACATCCTGGCCATGTTCTGCTCTGTCTCGCCGACATACTTGCTGACCAGGTCGCTCGCCTGCCGCACCAGCAGCGCTCGCTGCAGGGCGTGGGCGATGTACTCGGCCAACGCGGTCTTGCCGGTCCCGGGCGGGCCGTGGAAACACAGCGTACCGTGACCGCGGCGGCGCAGAGCCTCGACGATGCGGGGCACTTCGAAGTGAGACTCGACGTTCAACAGCGAGAGGTCGTAGCTCGTGACCACGCGCCTGGTTGCATGGCGTTGTGCATGCTGGCCCAGCGCCTTGTCGGCATGGGCGAGCTGACGCTCGATCAAGTCCTCCACGCCGATTGCGGCACCTTCGCCGGGCCGTGCCAGCGCCGCGAAACGTACTGCTGTGCGGACCTGCGCCGGCGTCAGGCCACGGCGTTCCGCCAGCCGGCCGGCAAATCCGGCATCGACCTCGAGACCCGCTAACGCACGCGCGACCAACGCCTCGCGCGCGCCCGGTGGCGGGGACTTGAGCTCGATGTGGTACTGGAAGCGTCGCCGGAACGCCGGGTCGATCTGTTCGATGCGATTCGTGACCCACATCACCGGCACCGGGTTGGTCTCGAGGATCTGGTTGACCCAGGCTTTGCCGCTGACGCTGGCCGAGAGCGGCGCGTCGCTGGCGTCCAGACGCGAAATCAGCTGCGCCGCATCGGCGGAGATGGGCGGGAACACGTCCTCGACTTCGTCGAACAGCAGCGCCACACTGGCGGCCCCCTTGAGAAACACTTGGCTGATCTGCAGCGAGCGGTAACGGTCGCGGCCGGTGAGCGAATTGCCCTCCCGATCGGCGTACTCGACCTCGTACAACTCGAGCCCTGCGGCCTGCGCGCAGACCTTGGCCAACTCGGTCTTGCCCGTGCCCGGCGGGCCGTAGAGCAGCACGTTGACGCCCGGCGCGTGCGACGCCACCGCATTGGCCAGCAGCGTGGTCAGGACCCTGACATCGTCAGCCACGAAGGCGAAGTCGGCCGTGCCCAGCTCGCTCTTGGTCGCAGGCCGTGTGAACACGGCCATCAAATCGCTCGGCGCCGGGTACTCGCGCATCAGTACCGGCGGCAACTGTTCGCTGACCTTCATCAGATCGGCCAGGTCGGTGATGTTGTGTTCGGAGATCAGGTTCTCGACCATGCCGGTGCGCTCAAGGCGC
>JANOPR010000508.1:0-6393 GCA_031421955.1 Burkholderiales bacterium | reverse complement strand
TACGGCGGCGGCGGCGGTGGTCGCAGCGGCGGTGGTGGCGGCTACGGCGGCGGCGGCGGCGGCGGTGGTCGCGGCGGCTACTGAGCGGCACCCGCAACTCAGCACGAACAAGGGGCGCCGGTGGCAACACCGGCGCCTTTTCTATTTCTGGCTCGTCACGGTGGGCGCCGTGCGCCGTTGCTTGCGGCCGCGGCCGGCGAACAGCCGGTCGAACAGACGGTTGGGTAGCAGCCGCAGCAGTTTGGCGACGAGGCCCATCTGCCATGGAATGACACAGTAGCTGCTGCCTGCCTCGATGGCGCGGTAGGCGCGGTCCGCGAACTTGTCTGCCGGCATCAAGAAGGGCATCGGGTAGCGATTGCCCGCCGTCAGCGGCGTCGCGACATAGCCCGGCAAGAGCGTCACGACGCGCACACCGGCGTCACGACATTCGCCGCGCAAGCTCTCGCAGTAAGCCACGACGGCCGCCTTGCTGGCGCAATAGGCGGCGTGTCCCGGCAGGCCGCGTATGGCCGCTACGCTGGCCACGCCCACCAGCGTACCGCTGCGGCGAACCCGCATGCCGGCTATGAACGGGTGGAAGGTGGCGGCCACACCGACGTTGTTGACGGCAAACGTGTCGCGCATCACGTCAAGGTCATCTCGTTCGCCAGTGTCCATGCCGATGCTGATGCCGGCATTGGCAATCACGACATTGGGCAAGCCCTGCTCGGCGATGCATCGCTGGCCGGCGGCGATGATGCTGCCGAGCTCGCGAAGATCGGCGGCGTAGACCGCCCAGTGGTCGCTGGCGAGCCCAAGGGCATGAGCCCAAGCCTGGACGTCCTCGGTGCGCCGCGCGATCAGTGCCAGGCGCCAACCAGCCTGCGCATACCGTGCCGCCAGCGCCTGGCCAATGCCACTCGAGGCCCCGGTGATGAGAACCAGTCGTGCCCTCATCGCCGCGGGACGTCAAATCTCGCACGCACAGGCGCGCCCAGCGTCAGGCTTCGGCTGAGGTTGTCGTACTCGATCGAGCCCACGCGGATTTCGCTGTTGCCATGACGGAGCTGCACCGGCAGATGCGAGCGCAGCCGCTCGGTGTCGAGAAAGGCATGCATGAACTCGCTGCGGAACTCCAGCAGCACCTCGGCGTTCGCGCTCTCGCGCACGACGTGCGCGGCGCCAAGCAGCTGAAGCTCCGTGGCATCGCCATTGGACAACGCCCGCTGCGCCACGGCGCGGGTCACGCTGCCGTCCGGCGACAGCGCGCGGATCGTCACGCCATCGATCTCGAGCGTGTCAGTGTCCGGGTAATGGCGCACCTGCTGGCCCTTGACGTGCACGCGCATGCGGCCATCGGCGCCGAATCGCTCCAGCGTAAAGCCCTGCATCGTGTAGTCGGGCTCATGCCGCGCCGCGGCCAGGGCGCGGGGCACGGCGGGCCGCGGGGGGTTCTGCACCAGCCACCAGGTGCCCAGGGCCAGCAGGGCCATCAGGAGCACGGGCAGATAGGCCGACACCAGTTGCCCCAGGTGCCAGTGCCACGGCTGGCGCGGGCGCGCGGGCGTGGCGCGCGGCGGCGGCGGATCCAGCGGTTGCAGCAGGACGTCGATGTCCACTCAGACACCGTCCAACGTCTGCGTTTGCCCCTGCAACAGGCTTGCATAGCGGCCGGCAGCCATCAGCAGCAGGTCGCAGCACTCGCGTGCCGCGCCGTCTCCGCCGCGTGCCGCGGTCACGTGGTGGGCCACCGCCCGCACCTCGACATGGGCGTTGGCCGGCGCGCAGGCGAAACTGGCCCGCGTCATCAGCGGCAGGTCGGGCCAGTCGTCACCCATCACCGCGAGGTCCTGCCAGTCCAGTTCCAGCGATTGCAGCAGCGCCGCAGCCGCGGCCAGCTTGTCCCGTGCGCCGTACACCGCATGCGCCAGACCGAGGTCAGCGATGCGCCGTCGCACGGCAGGCGAGTCGCGCCCGGTGATGATGATCGGGGTGATGCCGCCCTGCGCCAGCAGCTTGAGCCCGTGGCCGTCGAGTGCCGAGAAGGCCTTGAACGACTCACCCAGTTCACCAATGAACAGCCGCCCGTCGGTGAGCACGCCATCGACGTCGAAGATGGCTGCCTTGACGCCGAGTCCGCGGCCCTGTGCGCTGAGCAGAAGTTCCGGCGCAAAGTTGAGCGCCGGCATCAGATGACTTTCGCGCGCATCAGATCGTTTGAATTCAGCGAGCCGACCAGGCGCTCGGCCGCATCGATCACGAGTACGCTCGTGATGCGGTGCTCTTCCATCAGGTCGGCGGCCTCGACCGCCAGAGCGTCGTCGCGGATGCGGCGCGGGTTGGTGTGCATCACGTCGCGTGCGACGAGTGCGCGCAGGTCGGCGCCACGTTCGATCAGTCGGCGCAAGTCGCCGTCGGTGAAGATACCGAGCACCTGATCGGCTTCGCCGACAACGGCCGTCAGGCCCAGGCCCTTGCTCGTCATCTCGCGCAGCACGGCATTGAAGTTGGCGTCAGGACCGACCCGCGGCAGCGCCTCGCCGGCGCGCATCAGGTCGCGCACATGCAGCAGCAGCTTGCGGCCGAGCGCGCCGCCGGGGTGCGAGCGCGCAAAGTCTTCTTCGCGAAAGCCACGGGCCTCGAGCAGAGCCACCGCCAACGCATCGCCAAGCGCCATTTGCGTCGTGGTGCTGGCTGTGGGAGCGAGGTTGAGCGGGCAGGCTTCATGGTCGACCGCGGAGTCGATCACCATGTCGGCGTGTCGGCCGAGCGTCGACGCCGGCCTGCCGGTCATCGCAATCAAGGGCACATGCAAACGCTTGAGCAGAGGCACGATCAGGTTCAACTCGTCGCTCTCGCCGGAATTGGAGATGGCCATCACGACATCCTGCTCCGTGACCATGCCGAGGTCGCCGTGGCTGGCCTCGGCGGGGTGCACGAACATGGCCGGGGTGCCGGTCGAAGCCAGGGTGGCGGCGATCTTGCGCCCGACATGGCCGCTCTTGCCCATGCCCATCACGACCACGCGCCCGCGACAGGCCAGCACGGCGCCGACCGCGCGTGCAAAGCCTTCACCCAACCGGGTCTTGGCGCCGAGCAGGGCGGCCGCCTCGATGTCCAGGGTCTGAGACGCCAGCGCCAGCGCGCGTGCGCAGTCGAGGGTCGGGGTAGGCGCGGGGCTCGGGGTCACGGTAGTCGTGGTGTACTTGGCGCGCGATTCTAGGCCGCAGGCTCGCGGCAAGCGACTCCACACGACGGATGGCCTCAACCCTCGAACTCGTTTTGCTGTACCTGGTGGCCGCCGTGCTCGGCGTGGCGATCTGTCGCTCATTGAAGCTGCCGCCGATACTGGGCTACCTGGCAGTCGGCGTCCTGATCGGTCCCAATGCGCTGGCGCTGGCCAAGGACACGGCCGGCGTGAAGTACCTGGCTGAGTTCGGTGTCGTGTTCCTGATGTTCGTCATCGGCCTCGAGTTCAACCTGCCCAAGCTGCGTGCGATGCGCTCGCTGGTGTTCGGCCTGGGCCTGTCGCAGGTGACCTTGACAATCATCGGCGCGGTTGCCGGCAATGCGCTACTGATCTGGCTGTTCTCCTTCGGCGCGCGCGCCTGGGAGCTGAGTTTCGCGGGTGCGCTGGTACTCGGCAGTGCCGTCGCGATGTCCTCGACCGCGATCGTGGTCAAGCTGATGGCCGACCGGCTCGAGCTCGAGTCCGAGCATGGCAAGCGCGTGATGGGCGTGCTGCTGTTCCAGGATCTGGCCGTGGTGCCCCTGCTGGTCGTGATTCCCGCTCTCGGCGCCCCGGGCGGTGACATGGCCGTGACCCTGGGCTGGGCGCTGCTCAAGGCGACACTGGTTCTCGCCGTACTGCTCACCGGCGGCCGGCAGGTGATGCGCTGGTGGCTCACGTTGGTCGCCCGGCGCAAGAGTGAAGAGCTGTTCGTGCTCAACCTGCTGCTGATCACGCTGGGACTTTCCTGGCTGACCGAGCACGCGGGCCTGTCTTTGCCCCTGGGCGCATTCGTGGCCGGCATGCTGATCGCCGAGACCGAATACAAGCACCAGGTCGAAACTGACATCCGGCCCTTCCACGACGTGCTGCTGGGTCTGTTCTTCATCACCATCGGCATGAAACTCGACTGGCGGGCGGTGGCTCTGCAGTGGCAGCTAGTGGCGGCGATGACGCTGCTACCCGTGTTGTTCAAGTTCGGCCTCGTCACCGCCCTGGCGCGGCTGTTCGGGGCCCAGCCCGGCGTCGCGCTGCGCACCGGCCTTTACCTCGCCCAAGCCGGCGAGTTCGGTTTCGTGTTGCTGACCCTGGCGACGCAACAGCGCCTGCTGCCGCCGGCGTTGCAAAGCCCGGTGCTGGCCGCGATGGTGTTGTCCATGCTGGCCACGCCCGTCATCATCATGTACAGCAACCGGATCGTGATGAAGCTGTCCGCCAGCGACTGGCTGATGCAATCTGTGGCGATGACGAGCATCGCCAAACGGGCCATCAACACCGAAGCCCACGTCATCATCTGCGGCTATGGCCGCAGCGGGCAGAACCTGGCCCGGCTGCTCGACGCCGAGCGCATCCCGTACATGGCGCTCGACCTCGACCCCGACCGCGTTCGCCAGGCAGCCGCGGCCGGCCAGAGCGTCGTCTTTGGCGATGCGGCCCGGCTGCAAAGCCTGATGGCGGCCGGTTTGGCACGCGCCAGCGCGGTGGTGGTGAGCTACCCCGATACGCCGTCGGCGTTGAAGATCCTGCAACTGGTGCAGGCGCACGCGCCACGGGTGCCGGTGATCGTGCGCACCATCGACGACACTGACCTGGAGCGGCTGCGTGCCGGCGGTGCCACCGAGGTGGTGCCCGAAGCCATTGAAGGCTCGCTGATGTTGGCCAGCCACGCGCTGGCGCTGGTGGGCGTGCCGATGCGGCGCGTGATACGCGTGGTGCAGGAACAGCGCGACGCGCGCTATGGGTTGTTGCGCGGCTACTTTCACGGCGCCGACGACGACTCCGTCAACGAACTGCACACCCAGCGCCTGCTCTCGGTCACTTTGCCCTTGGCGGGCCCGTCGCACGGTCGCACGCTGGGCAGCCTGGTGCTGCACACGCTGGACGTGAGCGTCGTGTCGGTGCGGCGTGCGAGCGGTGGCGTCGTCAGGCCCGACGACAGCTTGCGGCTTGACAGCGGCGACACGCTGGTGCTGTCGGGCCTGCCCGAGCCGCTGGCACTGGCCGAGGCCAAGTTGCTTGCGCTGAGATGACCATGCGGCGATGCGCCTACTTGCCGATGCAGAACTTGCTGAAGATATTGCCCAGCAAGTCGTCGGCGCTGTAGTGACCGGTGATCTCGCCCAGACTGTCGTGGGCCAGACGCAATTCTTCGGCCAGCAACTCCAGCGCCGGTGCGGCGCTGGCGAGCCATGACTGCGCGCAACTCAGGTGCGCCTGGGTACGCCGCAGCGCCTGCACATGGCGCGCGCGGGCAGTGAACAGCCCTTCGGCCTGGGAGTGCCAGCCGGCCAGTGCCAACAACTTCTGGCGCAGTGCGTCGAGGCCGGCACCGGTACGAGCCGACAGCATGATTGCGCCTTCGCGGCCGGCGCCGGCTGGCAACGAAACCACCAGATCGGCCTTGTTGAACACCTGCACAAGCCGCGTGTCGGTGCTCGGCAGCCTGGCGGCGATACGCACCTCATCGGCCTCGTAGCCGGGCTCGCCCAGGCGGGTGAGGTCGTGCAGGAACAGCACCGCGTCCGCGCCTTCTATCTCTGCCCAGGCGCGCGCGATGCCGATGCGCTCGACTTCGTCCTGCGTTTGCCCTTCGGCGCGCAAACCGGCCGTGTCGACCACATGCACCGGCACGCCTTCGATCTGTATCGTCTGGCTGACCTTGTCGCGCGTGGTGCCCGGGATCGGCGTCACGATCGCCAGCTCGGCCCCCGCCAGGGCATTGAGCAACGAACTCTTGCCGACGTTCGGCTGCCCGGCGATCACGACCTTGATGCCTTCGCGGAGCAAGGCTCCCTGGCGCGCGCGGTCCAACACGGCGTCCACCGCCGCGGCCACGCCGGCCAGCCGTTCACGGGCCAACGCCTGCTGCAGGAAGTCGATCTCTTCCTCCGGAAAGTCGAGCGTCGCTTCGACCAGGGTGCGCAGGCCGATCAATTGGTCGCGCAGTACGGCGACCTCGTTCGAGAAGGCGCCGCTCAACGAGCGCGCCGCTGAGCGCGCCGCCGCCTCGGTGCTTGCGTCGATCAAGTCGGCCACCGCCTCGGCCTGCGCCAGGTCGAGCTTGTCGTTCAGGAAGGCCCGCTCCGTGAACTCGCCGGGTTCGGCTAGGCGCAGACCGATGTGAGCGCCGGCTTCCAGGCAACGTGCCAGAAGCAGTTGCAGCACGACCGGGCCGCCATGCG
>JANOPR010000507.1:0-4845 GCA_031421955.1 Burkholderiales bacterium | reverse complement strand
GTTCGCGGCCAAGATGACCGGCATCAAGGGCGGTCTGTCCGAAGCCATCGCGCGCCAGCTCGAGCGCCAGATGGGCCTGGCCACCGAGAACGCCAAGGCGCGCCCGAAGGACACGCCTGCCATCAACACGCTCGTGCAGCGCACACCGCTGCGCCCGCCGGCGAGCGCCCAGGAGTTCGTGGCGCTGCACTCGGAAGGTGCCCAGAGGGCCGAGCGCGACACGGGAATCCCGGCGTCCTTCATGGTCGCCCAGGCGGCACACGAGACCGGCTGGGGCAAGAAGGCCATCCGCATGGCCGATGGCTCGAACTCGTTCAATCTGTTCGGCATCAAGGCCGGCGCCGGCTGGAAGGGCGCCACGACCCAGATCGCAACCACCGAGTACGTCGACGGCCAGGCCAAGAAGGTGAACCAGAGCTTTCGCGCCTACTCGAGCTACGAGGAGTCGTTTGCCGACTATGCGCGCCTGATGAAAACCAGCCCACGCTACCGCGAAGTCCTCGCCAGCGCCCACAACGCGCACGACTTCGCCCACGGCCTGCAGAAGGCCGGCTATGCGACCGACCCGGCCTATGCCGACAAGCTCGGTCGCGTGATCAACACCACGCTGCGACTGCAGCGCTCGCTGGCATGACGGAGCCAACCCAATGAACCCGACCCTCGCCATCGACACGCGGCACGCGCGAAGGGAGGCGCCATGAGTGCATCGAGCCTGATGTCGATCGGCATGCGCGCGATGAACGCCAACCTGGCCGCGTTGCAGACCACCGGCCACAACATCTCCAATGCCAACGTCCTGGGCTATTCGCGCCAGCAGGTCGAGCTGGAAACGGCCACGGGCCAGTTCAGCGGCGCAGGCTTCTTCGGCAAAGGGGTCGACGTGGCCACGGTCACGCGTTCGCACAACGAATTCCTGACGCGCGAAGCCGCGGCGGCCAAGTCCCAAGGTGCCGGCGACCAGGCCCGGCTTGAGCAACTCACGCGCCTGGAACAGCTTTTCCCTCCTGGCGAGCAGGGCTTGGGCTATGCCTCCGGGCAGTTGCTCAACGCCATGGTCGACCTGGCCAGCCGGCCGCAGGACTCTTCCGCACGTGAGGTCGTGCTGGCCCGGGCGCAGGAGCTGGCGTCGCGCTTTGCCACCACCGGGGCCGAGCTCGACAGCCTGCAGACCGGCGTCACGCAGGACCTGCGCAACGGCATTGCGGCGGTCAACCAGTTGACTCAGCGGATCGCCGACGTCAACGACCAGATCTCGCGCACGGTCGGCATCGGGCAGCCGCCCAATGACCTGCTGGACCTGCGCGACCAACTCGTCGCCGACCTCAGTGGCTACCTGCAGGTGACGACGATCCCGGCGGACGACGGCTCGCTCGGGGTGTTCATGGCCAGCGGTCAGCGCCTGGTGCTCGGACGGTCGGCGACGCAGCTGACCATGGTGCCCGATGCCTACGACATCTCACGCCAGGCGGTGGGCATCGTCGAGAACGGTGTCACGCGTGCCGTGCCCGCGGCGCTGGTGGGCTCGGGCAGCCTGGGCGGCCTGCTGCGCTTCCAGGGCGAAGACCTGGCCGGCGCACGCAACCAGCTCGGGCAGCTCGCCTCGGCGCTGGCGTACCGCCTGAACGACCAGCAGGCGCGCGGGCTGGACTTGCGCACGCCCCCCGGGGCGGGTGCGCCGCTGTTCGTGGTCGGCAGCCCGGTGGGCTTGCCGGCTGAGTCCAACGGCCGCGACGTGGCCGGCAACTTCATCGCATCCGTGACGATGACCGTGGCCGACGCGACCCGGTTGCAACCCAGCGAATACGAACTGCGGACCGATCCGGCCATGCCGGGTCAATACCTCGTGACGCGACTGGCCGACGGCCTGCAGCGCAGCGTGGCCAGCGGCGCCACCGTCGACGGCTTGGTCATCACGGTGGGCGCGCCCGCGCCGGCGGCGACCGATCGTTTCCAACTGCAACCCCTGACGCGCGCGGCCAACAGCATGCGCCGCGTGCTCGCCGATCCACGCGGTCTGGCAGCGGCCTCGCCGCTCGAGGCCGTGCGCGGCATCGCCAATGTCGGCACCGCAAGCGTGGCCGCGCTGGCAGTCGTCTCTGCCAGCGTCAACCCACAGAACACCGCGTCGATCGCCTTCACCAATGCCAGCGGCGCCTATGCCTGGGAGCTGCGCGACCGCACCAGCAACGCCCTGGTGTCCAGCGGCACGGGCACCTGGACGCCCGGCACGCCGATCGCCCTCAACGGCTTCGAATTGCAGCTCGAGGGCGTGCCGGCCAATGGCGACACCTTCGCCGTGGCGCAGACGGCCTACCCGCAGGCCAACAGCGGCAACGCCATGGCCATGGCCGGACTGCGCGACGAGCGGCTCGTGGGCGGCCAGAACATCACCGACGCCTACGCCAATGTCATGGGCGCCATCGGCGTCAAGGTGCAAAGCGCGCGCGTGGCAGCCGACATTTCACGGGGCGTGGCGGCAAGTGCGGAGTCGCGGCGTTCGTCGCAGGCCGGCGTCAACCTCGACGAGGAAGCCGCGCGCCTGATCCAGTTCCAGCAAAGCTACCAGGCCGCGGCGAAGGTGCTGCAGGTGGCACAGAGCCTGTTCGATACCTTGTTGCAGACCGCAGGACGCTGACCATCATGTTGCGCATCACCACGGCCCAGTCCTTCGAAACCGGCATCGAGCGCATGCAGCAGCGCCAGCGTGAACTGGCCGACATCCAGCAGCAGATGACCAGCGGCAAGCGTGTGTCCAAGGCCAGCGACGACCCCTCGGCAGCCGCACGCGCCGAGCGCGCACTGGCGGCGACGAGCCGCGCCGAAGCCAACCAGCGCGCAGTCGAGGCCAGCCGCAGCGCGATGACCTTGACCGAAGGTGCGCTGGCCGACGCCGGCGAGCTGATGCACCAGGCGCGCGAGGCGCTGGTGGCGGCCGGCAACGGAGCCTATGGCGACGCCGAGCGCACCGGGCTGGCCGAGCGCCTGAGCACCATCCGTCAGCAGTTGTTTGCCGTGGCCAATCGGGGTACGCCCGACGGCGGCTTTGTCTTCGGCGGCCAGGGCGCGGGCCAGGCGCCGTTCATCGATGCGGTGGGCGGCGTGCAGTTCCGTGCTACGGCCGGCGAAGTCAGGGTCGCCAGCGACGAGCCGCTGCAGCGAAGCGTCGACGGCGTGGCGGCCTGGCTGGCCTCGCCCACAGGCAACGGCCTGTTCGAGACCCGCAGCGCCGCGGCGGCGCCCAACCTCACCGGCAGCTGGATCGACAGCGGCCGCGTGATCGACCCGCAGGCTTTCTATGCCGCCACATCGCCACCCGCGGTGGCCAACCCGGCAGCGCTGGTCTATCGGCTCGACTTCACGACCACGCCCACCGGCACGACCTACACGATCCTGAAGGACGGTGCCGCCACGGCGGCGACGAACGTGCCATTCGTCAGCGGCCAGGCCATGCAGATCGATGGCATGGCATTCAGCGTCGCCGGCCAGCCGGCCGCAGGTGACGCGTTTACCGTCCGGCTGACGTCACCCGCGCGCAGTGTCTTTGACACCCTGGACCGGGCGATTGCGGAATTGCGCACACCGTTGCGCTCGAGCGCCTCGGTCGCGCAAGGTGTGCAGCGTGCGCTGGCCGACGTCGACGGTTCCATGGGCGCGCTGCAGTCGCTGCGCAGCCGCGTCGGCGAAGTGCTGAACCGCGCCGACATGGTTGCAGGCCGGATCGATGCGCAGGCGCTGGCCGCGAAAACCGAGCGTTCTCAGGCCGAAGACCTCGACATGGTGAAGGCCATCTCGGAGTTCCAGAATCAGCAGGCCGGCTACCAGGCCGCCTTGCAGACCTACTCGATGGTGCAGCGCATGTCGCTGTTCCAGTACCTCAATACCTGAACCACCTCCCTGACGGCCGCGCATGACGATGTTCAGCGACACCTTGCCACCCGCTTCGGGCCAGACCTCGGCCACCGCGGCCAGCAGGTCCCCGGCGTCCAGCGGCACGTCCGGGCGCACCGGGAACACGGTCAGTCGCGTGGCGCTGACCGAGCGCTCGCGGTCGATCATGGGCGAGTATCCGAGCACCACCTGGGCCAGGATCGGGTTGTCGTTGATCGTCATGGACGGCAGTCGGGACGGTATTTCAAGTGTTGGGGTACTGGAACAGCGACATGCGCTGGACCATGGAGTAGGTCTTCAGCGCCGCGTCGTAGCCGGTTTGCTGAGTCTGAAACTCGGAGATGGCCTTGACCATGTCCAAGTCTTCCGCATTAGAACGTTCAGTTTGCGCCGCCAGTGATTGCGCACCGATGCGGCCTTCGATCATGTCGGCACGATTCAACACTTCGCCGACCCGGCTGCGCAGCGATTGCAGCGCACCCAGCGAGCCGTCGATGTCCGACAGCGCGCGCTGCACGCCCTGGGTCACCGCGGCGCCGGTGCGCAGCGTCGTCCTTAGCTCGGCAATCGTGCGATCCAGGGTCTCGAAGACACTTCGCGTGGGTGCGGCCAGCCGGACCTCGAAAGCGTCGCCCACGGCCGGTTGGCCACTGACACTGAAGGCCATGCCGTCGATCTCCATGGCCTGGCCGCCCACATAGGGTCGGTTGCTGACCGCGGTGGCCGCACCGTCCTTGAGGATCGAGTACGTGGTGCCGGCGGGGGTGGTGGTGAAGTCGACGCGATAGACCAGCGCCGCAGGGTTGGGCGCCGCCGGCGGCGACGTGGCAGCGTAAAAGGCCTGCGGGTCAACGACACGGCCGCTGTCGATCCAGCTGCCACTGGCGTTGGGCACGGTGGCGGCATTGCGGGTCTCGAACAGGCCGTTGCCCGACGGCGAGGCCAGCCAGGCCGCCT
>JANOPR010000506.1:0-4352 GCA_031421955.1 Burkholderiales bacterium | reverse complement strand
ATTAAGAGTCCGCTGCTCTACCAACTGAGCTAAGGACCCGCTCGATGAAATCGAGTGGTGGGTTGTGCGGGACTCGAACCCACGACCAATAGATTAAAAGTCTACTGCTCTACCAACTGAGCTAACAACCCGGCCGCAGAGGGCGGAATTATAGGGGCTGTTTTTCGGCCGGTTCCGGCAACGGATTCAGCAGTTGCTGGATCACGTCGCCAGCCGCCGCGAAGCCGAAACTTGCGGTCACGGTGACGCTGGAGCCGTAGCCGTGGCAATTAAGGTTGCCCTCAATATCGCGCGGGTCCTCGGGCCCACCCGGCAGATGCACGCTCTCGCGTGAGAACACGCAGCGCAGGCCGATGTTGCCCTTGCGTGCGGCGCCCTCGTGCTGGCGCAGGCGTTGGCGCAGCGAGGCCAGCAGCGGGTCGTGCGTGGCGAGGGCCAGGTCGTCGACCTCGACCTTGTGCGCCAGTTGCTTGCCGCCTGCGGCGCCGACGCACACGTAGGCGATGCGCTCACGCAGGGCCCAGGCCGCCAGCGCCTGCTTGGCACGCACCTGGTCGCAGGCGTCGATCAGCGCATCCACCGGGTGCGGCAGCAGCGCCGGCCAGTTCTCGCCGCTTGCGAACTCCTCGATGCAGTGCACGATGCAGCCCGGGTGGATGTCGGCCACGCGCGCGGCCAGGGCCTGCGCCTTGGACTGGCCCAGCGTAGCGCCCAGCGCCTGAACCTGGCGGTTGATGTTCGACTCGGCGATGTGGTCGAGGTCAATCAAGGTCAGCTCGGCCACGCCGCTGCGTGCCAGGGCTTCGACGGCCCAGGAGCCGACGCCGCCCAGGCCCACGACTGCCACGCGCGCGGCGCGCAGGCGCGCATAGCCAGCATCGCCATGCAGGCGGCGCAGGCCGCCGAAGCGCCGTTCGAGGTCAGGCGCAGGGTCGCTGTTCACGCGCTGCGTTCGACGCGCCAGGTCTGGTAGCGCAGCGCCAGTACGGCGCCGCCGATGATCGCCGCCAACGCAATAAAGCTGCCGACGGCCAATGTCGAGACGCCCGACAACCCCTGGCCGATGGTGCACCCCAGCGCCATGACTCCGCCCACGCCCATCAGCATGGCGCCTACCTGTTGGTTGGCGGTGTCTTCGACATTGGCGAAACCCTCCCAGCGGAAAGCGCGGCTCACTAGCGCCCACACTGCCGAGCCGGCGACGACACCGGCGGTGCTGACGATGCCCACCGTCAACAGCTTGCTCTTGTCGCTGAACAACAGCAGCCAGTCCAGCGTGTACGCGATCGGCGCCACGAAGGACAGCGACTCCATGCGTTGCGAGTTGGTGGCCACGAAGGCCTCCTGCAAGGTGTTGGGGTCCTCCGTCACGTAGCCCATGCGGCCCGATACCCACCACATGGCAGCGATCACGGCGCCGATGCCCAGGCCGCCGAGCAGCACGTCGCCACTGCGGCCTTCACGGCGCGACAGCACCCAAGCGACGAGCCCGCCGCCGAGCAAGGCGCCCAGCGCCAAGGCCGCCTGCGCGGGGCTCAGGCCCAGGGCTGGTGCAGCCAGCGAGGGCAGGTCCTGCCCGCTGGCCAATTCGACGGCGACGCGGTCCACCGTGGCCACGCGGGCCACTGCCGTGATGCCTTTGAGCGTGGCAAAGGCACTCAGCCCCAGCACGATGAACACCACCACCGCCTTCAGGTTGCCACCACCCATGCGCACCAGTGTCTTGCTGCCACATCCAGAGGCCAGCACCATGCCAAAACCGAACATCAGGCCGCCCACCAGGGCCGACAACCAGGTCAGGCGCGGCGCGGCGTAGATCGAATCGCCGGCCTGAACCCAGCCCGCGGCGACCATGGAATTGAAGCCGAGCATGGCCACGCCGATGGCCAGGGCCCACATGCGCATGCGCGACCAGTCGCCGATGTTGACGATGTCGGCGATGGCTCCCATGGTGCAGAAATGGGTGCGCTGCGCGATGGCGCCGAAGACCAGGCTGAGCGCAAACGTCGCCCACAGCACCTGCGCGCTGACGGCCGCGATGTCGATGCTTTGCATGCGGCACTCCCGGACTGCGCGCTATTTCAAGGCCGCGAGCCGTTCCTTGCCGGCTTGTGCGGCTTCGGATTGCGGGAACTTCTTGACCAGATCGGCCAGCGTGACGCGCGCGGCCTTGCTGTCTTTCATCTCGGCCTGGCAATTGGCCACCGCGAGCATGGCCTCGGGCACGCGCGGGTGCTCGGGCGCGCCGGCGATGAAGCCGCGAAACGTCGCGACCGCTTCCTTGTAGTCGCGCTTGCCGTACTGCGCGTTGCCGAGCCAGAAACGTGCGGCATCGGCATAGCCACTGGCGGGGTAGCGCCGCGTGAAATTGCCGAATGCGGTCGCCGCGGCCGCGAATTCGCCGCCGCGGATCAGTGCAAAGGCCTCGTCGTACTGGCGCTTCTCGTCGGGGTCGACGAGGAACTCCTTGCCATCGACCGCCGCCTTGATCGGCTCGAGCTTGCGGATGCGGTCATCGACGCCCTGCACGATGTCCTTCTGGCGCTGCTGCAACTCGGCAACGCTGCGAGCGAGCTGCTCGTCGCTGCCGCGCTGGCGCGCCATGTCGGCCCGCACTGCCTCGATCTGGTTGTTCAGGTCGAGCAGGCTGCGGCGCAACTGCTGGATCTGCTCGAGCAATTCCTTGTTGGCGGCCCTTTGGGCAGCCGCAATCTCGGCCAGCTGCTTGGCCTGCGCCTCGTCCGTCGCGCGCAACTCCAGGATCGCCTTGCGCGCCTCGTTGTCGGGAAACAGTTGCGCCTGCGCCGAGACCGCGGCCATCGCCACCAACGCCACCACCGCAGGTTGCCAGCGCATCACGTCAGCGATCTTTGACTTCGGCACGGCGGTTCTTGGCATAGGCGGCTTCGTCGGCGCCCTGCACAGCCGGCCGCTCCTTGCCGAAGCTCACCGCCTCGAGCTGCGTGTCAGGCACACCCAGCAGGGTCATCGCCCGCTGCACGGCCTCGGCACGCTTCTGGCCGAGTGCCAGGTTGTACTCGCGCCCACCTCGGTCGTCGGTATGACCCTCGATGGTCGCGCGCTGGGCGCGATTGGCTGCCAGGCGCTTTGACTGCGTCTCGATGACGGCGCGGTACTCGTCCTTGACGGCGAAGCTGTCGAAATCAAAATACACGATGCGCGACGCGCCCGCAGCGGCTGCCGCATCCTGCCCGACATTGACCGTCGACACCTGCGACTGGCCTGCGCCCGCACCGCCGCTGCCCGCGCCGGCGGCTGAGCCACCGGCCGGCGTGGGCGTGCGCGACTCGACCGGCACATCGGTCTTGTCGTCGAGCTTGACCGGCGAACTGCATCCCGCGCCCAGCGCAGCGATTGCGAGTACGGCAACAAGGGAAGAAAGGCGTTGCATGGCTTCTCCTGGATCGACAATCAGCGGTTGAAGGGGCCCCACACGGGCTCACGCACGTCCAGCCCCGACGACAGCAGGCGGGTCTTGATGCGGCCATCGAGCGTGCTGGTCATCAACACATCGCGCCCCTGGGCGGTCGAGGCATAGATGATCAACTTGCCATTGGGCGCAAAGCTGGGGCTCTCGTCGTTATTGGTGTCGGTGAGGGCCAGGACGTTCCCTCCGCTCGGGTCCATCGTGTGCAGCCGAAAGCCGCCACCCCCCAAACGCGAAATGTAGGCCAGCGTGCGCCCATCGGGCGACACGGCGGGGCTGATGTTGTAGCTGCCCGTAAAGCTCACGCGCTCGGGGTTGCCGCCGGCGACGGGCATGCGGTAGATCTGCGGGCCGCCGCCGCGGTCGCTGACGAAGTAGATCGTGCGGCCGTCGGGTGCATACGCAGCCTCGGTGTCGATTGCGCTGCTCTGCGTCAGGCGCTTCAAGCCGCTGCCGTCGCGGTTCATCGAGTACAGCTGGGTGCCGCCCTCGCGCGACAGCGACAACACCAGCTGGCGACCGTCGGGCGACCAGGCCGGCGCGCTGTTGCTGCCGCGGAAGTTGGCCACCGGCCGGCGCTGGCCGCTGGCCACGTCCTGCACCCAGACCACGGCCTTCTGCAGCTCGAAGGAGACATAGGCCAGCTCGCGGCCGTCGGGCGACCAGGCCGGTGAAATGATCGGCTCGACGCTCGACAGCGCCACCTGTCCGCCCTCGCCGTCGGCATCGGTGATGCGCAGCGTGAAACGGTTCGCCGCGCGCGTGACGTAGGCGATGCGGGTGGCGAACACGCCCTTGTCGCCGGTCAGGCGCTCATAGACCGTGTCGGCAATGCGGTGCGCGGCCAGGCGCAGGTCGGCGCTGACGACGGCCAGGCTCTGGCCCCCGAGATCCTGGCCCTTGA
>JANOPR010000505.1:0-7028 GCA_031421955.1 Burkholderiales bacterium | reverse complement strand
CGACCGGGTGATTGGCGAGATCGACCGCCTGGTGCACGGCAAAGAAGCCGAGATCCTCGCGGTATGACGTTGGCCCCAAGCTCGCTTTGCTCGCGCCCCCCGAGGGGAGCTCAGGCCGCTTGGGAGCGGCCCTGCGCGGCCATCGCGACGGCCCCTGGCTCACTTCGTTCGCGCCCCCCGAGGGGAGCTCAGGCCGCTTGGGAGCGGCCCTGCGCTGGCCTGAGATGACTAGGTCGATCTCGGTCAACTTCACGCCCGAGCTGCAGTACCTGCTGCGCATCGCCGACACCTGCCTGATCCTCAGCCAGCGCCTGGGCGAGTGGTGCGGCCACGGACCGGTGCTCGAGGAAGACATTGCGCTGACCAACATGGCGCTGGACCTGCTCGGGCAGACACGCGGTGTGCTCACGCGCGCCGGCCAGATCGAAGGCCAGGGGCAGGGCCGCGTCTGCGACGAGGACCAGCTCGCCTTCCTGCGCGACGAGCGCGACTACCGAAACCTGACCATCGCCGAGTTGCCGCGCGGCGATTTCGCCTTCACGGTGCTGCGCAACCTGATGCTCGCCACCTGGCTCAAGCTGCATTGGGACAGGCTGCAGTCCTCGGCCGATGCCGAACTCGCCGCCATCGCCGGCAAGGCGCTCAAGGAGGCGCGCTACCACCAGCAGCATGCGGCCGACTGGGTCGTGCGTCTGGCCGACGGCACGCCAGAGTCGCGCCGGCGCATGCACGCCGCGCTGACTGAGCTGTGGCGCTACGTGCCCGAGATGTTTGCCCACGACGAAGTCGATGAAGCGGCCGTGACCAGCGGGCTGGGCCCGGCGCGCAGTGCGCTGCGCGAGGCCTGGGGCATCGAGATGGCCGCGGTGTTCGACGCTGCACAACTGACCCCGCCGCCGGCCGGGCCCTGGCTCAGCACCGGCACGCTGGGCGTACACGGCGAGCACATGGGCCACGTCCTGGCCGAGATGCAGCATCTGCAACGCGCTTTCCCCGGGGGTGCGTGGTGAGCGTGCAGGCCGCCTGGACGCTGCTCGAGCAGGTGCCCGACCCGGAAGTGCCGGCGCTGTCGCTGTGCGACCTGGGCGTGGTGCGCGACGTGCGCGCCGACGGCAGCGGCCTGGAGGTCGTGCTGACGCCCACCTACAGTGGCTGCCCGGCCACCGAGGTCATCACGCAAAGCGTCATCGACGCGCTCGACGGCGCCGGCCTGGGGCCCACGCGCGTGACGATGCAGCGCGCCCCCGCCTGGACCACCGACTGGATCAGCGAGGCCGGGCGGCGCAAGCTGCGCGCCTACGGCATCGCGCCGCCGGGGCCGGTGCCGCCAGGGCAGGGCGCGCCGATCCGCATCCTGCGCCGCGCGCCCGCCGTCGATTGCCCGCGCTGTGGCAGCGCGAGCACCGAGCAGTTGTCGGCCTTCGGTTCCACCGCCTGCAAGGCCCTGTTCCGCTGCCTGGCCTGCCTTGAACCCTTCGAGCACTTCAAACCGATATGACTGCGGCCGGCACGAGCCCGTTGTTCCACGACTTGACGGTGCGCCGCATCGAGGCCGACACGACTGAAGCCGTGATCGTCAGCTTCGATGTGCCGCCGGAGTTGCGCAAGGTCTTCGGCTTCACGCAGGGCCAGTACCTGACGCTGCGCAAGCAGATCGACGGCCAGGACCTGCGGCGCTCGTATTCGATCTGCGCAGGCGTGGACGACGGCGAGTTGCGCGTGGGCGTGCGCAAGGTCAAGGGCGGCGCGTTCTCGAACTGGATCAATGAGCACCTGCGCCCCGGAGACAGCCTCAGCGTGATGGCCCCGCAGGGGCGCTTCTTCGTGCCGCTGGACGCCGCCGCGCGGCGCCACCATGTCGGCATCGCCGGGGGCAGCGGCATCACGCCGATCCTGTCGATCATGAAGACCGTGCTGGCGCGCGAGCCACTGTCGCGCTTCACGCTGATCTACGGCAACCGCACGCTGCGCTCGACGATGTTCAAGGAAGAGCTCGAAGACCTGAAGAACCAGCACATGACGCGGCTGGTGCTGCACCATGTGTTCAGCGACGAGGTGACTGACACCGCATTGGGCATGGGCCTGATGGACGGCGCCAAGATCAGCGCGTTCCTCGCAAGCGTGCTGCCGGCGGCCGGCATCGACCATGCCTACATCTGTGGCCCGTTCCAGATGAACGACGAAGCCGAGGCCGCGCTGCTCGCCGCCGGCGTGGCCGAGGAGCGCATCCACATCGAGCGCTTCGGCCTGGCGCCGCAGGCCGGGGGCGCGGTGATGCACCAGGCGCAACCGGGAGATGCCGAGAACGCGCGCATCGTCATCATCCGCGACGGCATGCGCCGCGAGATCGCGTTTCGCAAAAGCCAGCCCAGCATCCTGGACGCGGCTTCCGCGGCGGGCCTGGAGGTGCCGTTCTCGTGCACCTCGGGCGTCTGCGGCACCTGCCGTGCCAAGCTGGTCGAAGGCCAGGTGCGCATGGAGCGCAACTTCGCGCTCGACCGCGCCGAGGTTGCCGGTGGCTTCGTGCTCACCTGCCAGGCACACCCGCTGACCGACCGCGTGGTGCTGTCCTTCGACGAACGCTGATCCCATGTCTCGCACCCGTGCCGCCACCTACGACGACCAGCGTGCGCTGATCCTCGATCGCGCCGCCGAGCTCTTTGCCCGCCGCGGCTACACCGCCGCGTCGATGAACGAGGTCGCGACCGCCTGCGCGGTCAGCAAGGCCACGCTGTACCACTACGTGCGCGACAAGCACGCGCTGCTGGCGCAGATCGCGGCCGACCATGTGGCCCGCCTCGAAGCTCTGGTGGCGCAGGTGCGCGCCGAGCGCCTGGCCCCGGCCGCCGAACTCGACGCGCTGATCCGCCGCTTCACGGCCGCCTATGCCGACGCCCAGCACGAGCACCGCGTGCTGACCGAAGACATCAAGTTCCTGCGTGACGACGAGCGCGCGCAGGTCGAAGGCGGCCAGCGCCGTGTCGTCGCCGCCTTCGCCACCGCGATCGGCCGCGTGCGGCCCGACCTCGCGCCGCTGGCCACGCCGCTGGCGATGCTGCTGTTCGGAATGATCAACTGGACCTTCACCTGGATGAAGCCCCGCGGTGCGCTGACGCACGAGTCGCTGGCGCCGATCGTGGCCGAGTTGTTCTTCGGCGGCCTGGTGGCGGTGAGCCGGCCCGCGGCGGCCGGCAAGCGCCGCCCGCGCAGCGTCGCCGCTGCAGGCACCTGACATGGACCGGGTCGACAGCGTCGTCATCGGCGCCGGCGTGGTCGGGCTGGCCGTGGCGCGCGCGCTGGCGATGGCCGGCCGCGAAGTCGTCATCATCGAGGCGCTCGACGCCATCGGCACGCTGACCAGCGCACGCAACAGTGAGGTCATCCATGCCGGGCTGTATTCGGCGCCGGATTGGCTCAAGACGCAGTTGTGCATCGAAGGCCGGCGCCTGCTGGTCCCCTACTGCGACGCGCATGGCGTGGCGCACCGCAACTGCGGCAAGCTGGTGGTGGCCAGCACCGAGGCGCAACGGCCCGCGCTCGAGGCGCTGGCGCGCAATGCCGCGGCCAACGGCGTCGAAGGCCTGCGGCTGATCGACGGCGCCGCGGCGCGTGCGCTGGAGCCCGCGCTGCACGCGGTGGCAGCGCTGCACTCGAGCGCCACCGGCATCATCGACAGCCATGGCTTCATGCTCAGCCTGCTCGGCGAAGCCGAAGACCACGGGGCGATGCTTGCGATCAAGAGCCCGCTCGTTGCGGCACAGGTCATGGCCGATGGGTTCACGCTCGAGGTCGGCGGCGCCGAGCCGATGCGCCTGCACGCGCGCTGCCTGGTCAACTCGGCTGGCCTCGCGGCGAGCGACGTGGCGGCGCGCATCGAGGGCCTGCCCGCGGCCCATGTGCGCGCCACGCACCGCTGCAAGGGCAATTACTTCACGCTGAGCGGTGTGCGCGCGCCGTTCTCGCACCTGATCTACCCGATGCACGAAGCCGCGGGGCTGGGCGTGCACCTCACGCTCGACCTCGCCGGCCTGGGCCGGTTTGGGCCCGACACCGAATGGCTGGCCGACGACGGGCCGATCGACTACCGCGTGGACCCCGGGCGTGGCGACTCGTTCTACGCCGCGATCCGCCGCTACTGGCCGGGCCTGCCCGACGCGTGCCTGCAGCCCGACTACAGCGGAGTGCGGCCCAAGCTGAGCCGCAGCGGCGAGGCCGCGCAGGACTTCGCGATCGACGGCCCGGCTGTGCATGGGGTGGCAGGGCTGGTCAATTTGTATGGGATCGAGTCGCCGGGTCTGACCGCGGCGCTGGCGATCGCCGAGCGTGTGCGCGGGGCGTTGGAGGGGGCTTGAGCGTGCGCGGCGCGATTCGATTGCGGGAAAAGGGGTTGCAGTTGGTTGCTACTTGCAGCAATTCCCGACGCCTTGGCTTTCTACACTCGCCACGTTCTCAGCCTCCCCCAGACCATGTCCGAACTGGCAGAGCAAGCCCTCTGGCGCATCAGCGCATTCGACAACCTGCGTCAGTCAGCCACAGCCGCGTCGCGCAGCGAGTTGCAGCGGCAGACCATCCTGGCGACCACGCTGCAGGCCGAGTTGCGCCTGCTGGACCGGCGGCGCGACAGTGCCGATGCGCTTGAAGTCGTGGCCGCCTGCGTGCGGCTGCGTGAACCGGCATTGATCTACCTGCAGTGTGAGGAGAGCGTCTGGCCCGTGACGCTGTTTCCGGCGCAGATGCTCTACCACTCGCCGCGCAGCCTGCTGCAGGGCGCGCCGCGCGCCCTGGGCACGCTCAAGACCCTCGAGGTCGAGCCGCCCGGCGTGCGCCCGCCGGGGCATTGGATGTACGAACGCGTGGCGCAGGCCGATGCTTACCACCCGCTGTTGCCTGCGTTGTGGAAGCTGGCGCTGCAGGGGCCGCGCAAGGGCCTGCTGCACGAGGTCGCCGGCCCGGCCGCGTACCGCGCGCTGCGCAACCCGGCCACGCAGGAGATGCCCACGCCCGGCGCGCTCGGGCCCGCGGTCGAGCGCCTGCGCAAGGAATCGGTGTCCTTGCGCAAGATCGTCGGCTGGCCGGGGATGAGTGAGGAGCGCGCAAGTCGCCTGATCAACGCCCTGTACCTGACGTCCAACCTGATCGTCTCGCGCGCCCACCACTCGGCGCGACCCGGGATGTGGCAGTGGTTGCTGGGTCAGCGCGGCGGTTGAGGCGCTAGCCCGCGCGCCGCGCTGCGGGGCTTCCCGGGTGCGGAGCAATCCCTGGGTGTGCAAAATGGGGGTCTGATCCAGCGTGGATCGACTTGAAGGCCCTGGGCCACCCGATGCACACCTCGCCTGCCGATAGCTCCCCCACAACGCCGCGCACGAGCCAGCGCGACCTGGGCCGCCATACCTACGACCGCGACGAACTGCTGGCCTGCGGCCGCGGCGAACTCTTCGGCCCCGGCAACGCCCGCCTGCCGCTGCCCAACATGCTGATGATGGACCGCATCGTGCGCATCGACGACAGCGGCGGCGCCCACGCCAAGGGCCTGATCGAGGCCGAGCTCGATATCCGCCCCGAGCTGTGGTTCTTCGGCTGCCACTTCGAGGGCGACCCGGTGATGCCGGGCTGCCTGGGTCTGGACGCGCTCTGGCAACTGGTGGGTTTTTGGCTCGGCTGGCGCGGCAACCCCGGTCGCGGGCGTGCGCTGGGCGTGGGCGAGGTCAAGTTCTCGGGCCAGGTGCTGCCCTCGGTCAAGAAGGTCAGCTACCGCCTGGACCTTAAGCGCGTCATCGAGCGCAAGCTGGTGATGGGCATCGCCGACGGCCGCATGTTCGCCGATGGCCGAGAAATCTATCTCGCCACAGACCTCAAGGTGGGGTTGTTCACGTCGACGGAGAATTTCTGATGCGCCGCGTCGTCGTCACCGGTCACGGGATCGTCTCCAGCCTGGGCAACAACGCGGCTGAAGTGACGCAGAGCCTGCGCGAAGGAAAGTCGGGCCTGCGCTTCAACACGAGCTATGCCGAGCACGGCATGCGCTGCCAGGTCAGCGGGCGCCCCGACCTGAAGCTCGACGAGGCGGTCGACCGCCGCACGCTGCGCTTCATGGGCGACGCCGCGGCCTATGCCTACTTGTCGATGAAGCAGGCCATCGAGCATGCCGGCCTGACGCCCGAGCAGGTCTCGAACCCGCGCGCCGGTCTGGTGGCCGGGTCTGGGGGCGCTTCGAGCTTCAACCAGGTCTGGGCGGCGGACACGCTGCGCGCCAAGGGCATCAAGCGCGTCGGCCCGTTCATGGTCACGCGCACGATGGGCAGCACGGTCTCGGCCTGCCTGGCCACGCCCTTCGGCATCAAGGGCGTCAACTACTCGATCACGTCGGCCTGCGCCACCAGCGCACATTGCATCGGGCACGCCGCGCAGCTCATCGCCTGGGGCAACCAGGACGTGGTCTTCGCCGGCGGCGGCGAGGAAGAGAGCTGGGAGCAGTCACTGCTGTTCGACGCCATGAGCGCCATGTCCAGCGGCTACAACGACCGTCCGCAGCAGGCCTCGCGCGCCTTCGACGCGGCGCGCGACGGCTTTGTCATCGCCGGCGGCGGCGGCATGCTGGTGCTCGAGGCGCTGGAGCATGCGCAGGCCCGCGGCGCGAAAATCCTGGCCGAGGTGGTCGGCTTCGGCGCCACCTCCGACGGCCAGGACATGGTTGCGCCCTCGGGCGAAGGCGCGGTGCGCTGCATGCAGCAGGCGCTGGCCAATGTGCGCACCCCGGTCGACTACATCAATGCCCACGGCACCTCGACGCCGGTCGGCGACCTGGCCGAACTGGCCGCGGTGCGCGAAGTCTTCGGCACGCGCATTCCCCACATCAGCTCCACCAAGTCGCTCTCCGGGCACTCGCTGGGCGCGGCCGGCGTGCAGGAGGCGATCTACTGCCTGCTGATGATGCAGGGCGGCTTTGCGGCGGCCTCGGCGAACATCGAGACGCTCGATCCGGCGGCCGAGGGCCTGCCGATCCTGCGCCAGCGCCTGGACGCGCCGCT
>JANOPR010000504.1:0-4460 GCA_031421955.1 Burkholderiales bacterium | reverse complement strand
CAGCGAATCTGTGCGGGCGAGGCCTTGCGAGGCCCGCGCCACCGAGTGCGCGGAAAGCCCGATGGGCTATGCGGCTTCCAGGGGGGGCCGCTGGGCCGGGCTTCCGCAGCGTGCAGAACGAGTGAAAGGTGTTGCGTTGAGGGCCTTTGCTTTGGTGACTTTCATTTGGCCCAGCAAATGAAAGTTACCCGGCCGCCGGGCCGGGACCCGGCAGGCAACGCGGACAACTCAACCTCACGCCCCGCAGCGAAATCAAGCCTTCTTCTTCGCCCTCGGGTGCGCCGCGTCATACACCTTGGCCAGATGCTGGAAGTCGAGCTTGGTGTAGACCTGCGTGGTGGCGATGTTGGCGTGGCCCAGCAGTTCCTGCACCGCCCGCAAGTCGCCGCTCGACTGCAGCAAATGCGACGCAAAACTGTGGCGCAGCATGTGCGGATGCACATGCGTGGGCAGGCCGGCCTGCAGGGCCAGCGCCTTCAGCCGCGAGCGCACCTGGCTGGCACCCAGGCGCGTGCCGCGGCGGCTGACGAGGAGCGCCACTTCCCCAGGTCGGGCCATCGAAGCACGGTGGTCGAGCCAGGCGGCCAGCGCCGTCAGCGCCGCACGGCCAACTGGCACGCTGCGCCGCTTGCTGCCCTTGCCAAGCACATGCGCCGTGGCGTCCGGGGCATCGATCCAGCCCGCCGCGTCGCGCCCGGCGCGGGCGTCCAGCCCGACCAACTCGCCCACGCGCAAGCCGCAACCGTAGAGCAGTTCGACCATCGCACGGTCGCGTGCGGCGAGCGCGGCGTCGCCGCCCGCAGCGGCGTGATCGGCCAGGGCCACGGCATGGTCGACCGACAAGGCCTTGGGCAGCGGCTTGGCGGCCTTGGGCGCGCGCACGCCGTCGACCGGGTTGCTGGCCACCGCATGTTGCTCGCCCCACCAGCGATACAGACCGCGCCAGGCTGCGAGCACCAGGCCCAAGCTGCGCGGCGCCAGGCCGCGCTGGTGCAGCTGCGCCAACCAGCGGCGCACATGCTGTGTCTGCACCGCCTGCAACTCGACGCCGGCATCGGTGGCCGCAGCGTGGAGGCGCTGCAGGGCTTCGCGATAGAGGGTCAGTGTGCGCGCCGCGAGCCGCCGCTCGACCTCGAGATGCCGCAGGTAGCGCAGCACCTCGTCGGGCAGCGGCGCGGTTGGCGTCACCGTGGTGGCTGCAGGCGGGCCAACCCGGCGCTGGCGATCTCGCCGATGCGGGTCAGAAAGTCCGTGCCCATGTCGGCGCTGTAGCGCGTCGGATCGGGCGAGCCCATCACGAGCATCCCGAAGGCAGCGTCACCGGCGCTGGCACGCAGCGGCACCATCGCCATAGAGGCGACGGACGCCGGGTCTTCTAGCCAGCGCACGGCCTCGAAGCCGGCATTGGCCCCGCAATAGGGCAGCGTGAGGCTGGTGGCCAGGCTCCTGACGTCGTCGCTTGCGCCCAACGCGAAATCCAGCCCGGCAAAGTCTTCGGCCACGCCCCAGACCCGGATGCCGGCCTGCGGGATCAGGAACTGCTGGCGCAGTTCGCGCACCAGCACCTCGGGCAGTGCGGCGGCATTCGCCGTGATCATCAGCGCGCGCGTCCAGCGGTGCAGGCGCTCTGCCAGCGCCACGTTGTCCTGGCCATTGCGGATCATCTCGACGATCTTGTGCTCGAGGCCCTTGATGCGCTCGCGCAGCATCTCCATCTGGCGCTCCTGCAGAGACACCGCGCGATGGCCATGCGGGCTGGTGAGCTGGATCGCGGCCAGCAGTTCGGCATGGCGCTCGAAGAAGCCCGGCGTGTTGACCAGGTACTCGGCGATGTCGCTCTCGGTGATGCCTTGCAGGCCGTTGGTGATCACAGTTCGATTTCTCCTTCAAAGACAGTCTCTGCGGGCCCGGTCATCAGCACCGGGTGGGATGCGCCCTGCCACTCGATGCCGAGCACGCCACCGCGTGTGTGCACGTCGACCTTGGCGTCGAGCCAGCCCAGCCGGATGCCCGCGACCACGGCCGCACAGGCACCGGTGCCGCAAGCCAGGGTTTCACCGGCGCCGCGCTCATGCACGCGCAGCGCGATCTGCTGGCGCGACTGGATCTGCATGAAGCCGGCGTTGACGCGGCGTTTGAAACGCGGATGCCCTTCGATGGCCGGCCCGAGCGTGGACACGGGCGTCGCATCGATGTCCTCGACCCGCACCACCGCATGCGGGTTGCCCATCGACAGCACGGCCGCGTCGACACGCTGCCCGGCCACGTCGAGCGGCCACAGTGCGAAGCCGTTGAGTTCGTGTGGCACCAGGCCGCTCGCGTCGAATGGCACCTTGGCGAGGTCGAAAACCGGGACGTTCATGTCGACCGTGACGCGGCCGTCGGCCTGCCACTGCAATTGCAGGCGGTTGTTGACGGTCTCGACGCAGATGCGCGTCTTCTCGGTCAGGCCGTGCTCGCGCACATAGCGCACGAAGCAGCGCGCGCCGTTGCCGCAATGCTCGACCTCGTCGCCGGAAAATCCGTTGTAGATGCGGTAGCGGAAATCCACCCCCGGCGTGTCGCTGGCCTCGACGACGAGGATCTGGTCGGCGCCGACACCCCAGCGCCGGTCGCCGAGGCGCTGCACCTGCGCGACCGTCATCTCGATCGGCGCGCGCGTGGCGTCGAGCACGACGAAGTCGTTGCCCGCGCCTTGCATCTTGGTGAAGCGCAGTCGCATCGGCAGATTATCGTCGCCGCGCTGCGCCCACTCAGTAATACGAGGCCTCACCTGGTGGCCGCGTCTTGAAGCGCTTGTGTACCCACAGGTACTGCGCCGGATTGCGCCGCACCTCGGCCTCGATCCAGCGGTTCATCTGCAGGGTGTCGGCCAGCGCGTCGTCGGTCGGCCAGTCGGGCAGCGGCGGCAGGAAGCGCACCCGCCAGCCGCCCTCCTCGCGCATCTCGGCCACCACCGGTTGCACCACCATGCCCAGCATGCGCGCCATGCGCGAGGGCGCCAGCAGCGTCGCCGCGGGCACGCCGAAGAAGGCCACGAACGCCGCGTCCTTGATACCGAAGTCCATGTCGGGGAGGTTGAAAAATCCCATCCCCTGCTGCCGGATGGCGCGGATCAGCGGCTTGGCGCTGTCCTGGCGCGTGAACAGCTCCGAGGCGGCAAAGCGCTGGCGGCCCTTGCGCACCGCGGCGTCGAACACCGGGTTGCTCTGCTTTTGGTAGATCGACGCGGCGCGGCGCTGCTGGCACAGCTGGACCGCAGCACCCGCGGCCTCGAGGGCCACGAAGTGCGGCACCAGCCACATCACCGGCGAGTCGCTGCGCTCGGCCAGGTGCACGTCGCCTACGACCTCGATCAGGCCGAGGATGCGTTCGCGCGGTGCGTACCAGAGCAGTCCGCGCTCGAGGATGCTGCGGCCGAGCCAGCGGAAGTGCTCGCGCACCAGGCGCGCGCGCGCGGGCCCGTCCAGCTCGGGCAGGCACAACTCGATATTGCGCGTGGCAATGCGGCGCCGCGACGCGGCCAGGGCGTGCAGCAGCATGCCCAGGCCGGCGCCGAGCGCCACCTGCACAGGTACCGGCAACCAATGCACCAACCACAGGACTGAAAGGGCCAGGCGCGCCATCATGCTGCACGGGGTGACTTGTAGCGGTGGTAGCCCCACAGGTACTGCGATGGGCATTGGCGGATCAGGAACTCCATCGCGCGATTGATCACGGCGGCGCACTCGACCTGGTGGGCTTGATCGTCACCGCCGAAGCGGGCCGCCGCGGGCAGGGGCTCGGGCATCTCGAAGGTATGGATGCGCCAGCCGGCTGCATCGGCCAGACGCTCGCCCAAGACCAGCAACATCGGCGCACCGGTCTGCAAGGCCATGCGAGAGGCCAGGGTCATGGTGTAGGCCGGCTGGCCGAAGAACGGCGCCCAGACGCCCATCTCGTCAGGCGGCACCTGGTCGGGCAGCAGACCCACGGTCTGGCCCTGGCGCAGGGCACGCAGCATCTGCCGTACGCCGGCCAGCGAGGCCGGTGCGGTCAGCATCCCAGGCCGGCGCCGCGCGGTCTCCTCGAGTTCGCGCAACCACGCCTTGCGTGCCGGGCGGTACAACGCCGTCATGGGTTGGCGCGCGCCGAAGCGTTCGGCGTAGGCCTGGCCAATGACCTCGAAGGCGCCCAGGTGCGGCGTCAGCAGCAGCAGACCGCGGCCGGCGGCCAGCGCGGCCTCGATCAGCTCGGCGCCCTGCCACTGCACCGCGGGTTGCAGCGGCTGCGTTGGCGGCCGCAGCCAAAGCCGCGGCATCTCGGCCACCATGCGGCCGGCATGGGCGACGGCGGCGCGCCGCGCGCGATCGCCGATACCGGCCAGCGCCGCGTTTTCGCGCAGGCGGCGGCGGTAGCCGGGCGAGAGCACGTAACCGGCCCAGCCCAGCAAGGCGCCCAGCGCGTGCAAAACCCCCAAG
>JANOPR010000503.1:0-14320 GCA_031421955.1 Burkholderiales bacterium | reverse complement strand
CCATGCGATCCAGACGCATCCGCCGCCACGCCGCCGAACTCGACGTCACGGCCTTCATCAACCTGATCGTGGTGCTGGTGCCGTTCCTGCTGTCGACGGCGGTGTTCACGCGCCTGTCCGTGATCGACCTGTCGCTGCCTGCGCAGTCCTCGGGGGCGGTCGAACAGTTGAAGGTCAACGACCTCAAGCTCGAGATCGTGATGCGCCCCGACGCACTCGAGGTCGGCGACCGCATCGGCGGCCTGATTCAGCGCATCCCGAACACCGCAGGCGGCTACGACCTGGCCACGCTGTCGCAACTGATGCAGCAGATCAAGGCCAAGTTTCCCGACACCGCGACCGCCACCCTGCTGGCGCAGCCCGACACGCCCTACGCGACGCTGATCGACCTGATGGACACCGTGCGCGAGGTGCCGCCTGCGCCGCGCACCAAGGACAAGCCGGTACCCCTGTTCCCCGAGATCTCCATCGGCGACGCGCCGATCGTGAGCAACGCCTGAAAGACGCGGGATCCCCATGAAGCTGACTCCGCTGCAAAAACGCACCGAGCGCCACAGCCGCAACAAGACCGGCCTGGACATGAACCTGGTCGCCCTGATCGACATCTTCACGATCCTGATCTTCTTCCTGATGTCGAGTGCGGCCGGCGTCGAGATCCTGAATCCGGGGAAGTCGGTGGCACTGCCGCAGTCGAGCGCAGACAAGGTGCCGCGCGAGACGCTGGTCGTCACGGTCAGCGGCCCCGACATCCTGGTCGAAGGGCGCCGCGTCGCCTTGGTCACCGACGCCCTGTCGGCCAGCAGTGACGTCATCGCGGGGCTGAAGGAAGAACTTGACCTGCAGTCCAAACGCGTCGTGATCCGCGCCGAGAACCAGGCCCAGGGCAAGGCGATCACGATCATGGGCGACAAGGACATCCCCTACCGCCTGCTGCGCAAGGTCATGGTCACGGCCTCGCGCGCCGATTTCAGCGACGTCTCGTTCGCGGTCACGCCCAAGGCAGTCAAGACATGAGCCGCCGGGCCGTTCCCAAGGCGAATACCGCAGTGCGCAGCACGGAGGTTGACTGATGAGCCGCCGGGCCGTTCCCAAGGCGAAACCCGCAGTGCGCAGCAAGGAGGCTGCCCGATGAGCGCCGCCGCCATCTCCTTTCGCACGCCCATCCTGGCGTGGGCTCTTTCGCCCGAGGACGAAGCGCGATTCCAGCGCATCCTGCGCGGCATCGTCGGCACCAGCATGCTTGCCTGCCTCGTGTTCGCGCTGATGCCGCGGCCGGTGGCAGACCGTGCAGCGGTGCCCGAGTTGCCGCCGCGGCTGGCCAAGCTGGTGCTTGAACGCGAGCCCTTGCCGACGCCGAAGAAGCCGCCCGAGCCGCAACGCGTGGCCAAGGCCGAGTTGCCGCCCGAGGCGCTGCCGCCCAAGGCCGACCCGCGCCCGGCGCCCAAGCGCGAGCGCACCAAGGAAGCACCGGTGCCCGAAGCGCGCGTGCCGCAACCCAACAAGCCGCCGGGGGAGATCGAAGGCGCGCGCCGCCAGGCCGCCGGCGTGGGCCTGCTGGCGATGAAAGACACGCTGGCCGAGATGCGTGGCGCGCCCGTCGCCGTGCAGCTCAACCAGGACATCAAACCCGGCCGCGGTGTCGGCAGCGGCGTCGGGGTCGGCGTCGGCGCGGGCAACGAGCCCGGCCTGCCGGCGCGCGCGCTGATCACGTCCAACCTCACCGGCGGCTCGGGCGGCATCAACACCGCGGCGTACAGCCGCAACACCGGCGGCGGCGGCCTCGCGGGTCGCGCGACCACGTTGGTCGAAGGCGTGGCCGGCGGCGGCGGTGGCGGCGGGGCCGGCGGCGGCGGGGCCCGCGGTGGCGGCTCCGGCGACGGCGTCGGTGGCAGCTTGAAGAAAGGCGGCAGCGGCAAGGCCTCGCGCTCGATCGAAGAGATCAAGCTCGTCTTCGAACGCAACAAGGGCGCCATCTACGCGCTCTACAACCGCGCGCTGCGCGAAGAGCCGGGCCTGCAGGGCAAGGTGGTGGTCGAGCTGAAGATCTCACCGGGCGGCGAAGTCGTCAGCTGCCGCGTGATCTCGACCGAATTGAAGACGCCTGAGCTCGAGCAGAAACTGTTGGCGCGAATCCGCCAGTTCGACTTCGGCGCCAAGGATGTCGACGTCATGGTCGTCAGTTGGCCGGTGGACTTCCTGCCTTCGTAGCGATCAAGCAGGGACGATGCGGCCGGCCTCGATGCGGATTTGCCGGTCGCAGCGCGCAGCCAGACCGCTGTCGTGCGTGACCAGCACGAGGGTCGTGCCGGCTTCGCGGTTGAGCTCGAAGATCAGCTCCATCACCGTCTCGCCGGTGGCGAAGTCCAGACTGCCCGTGGGCTCGTCAGCCAGCAGCACCGAGGGCTTGACGACGAAGGCCCGCGCCAGCGCCACGCGCTGCTGCTCACCGCCCGACAGCACCTTGGGGTAATGCGAGAGCCGCTCGCTCAGGCCCACGCGGCCGAGCATGTCGCGTGCCGTCGCCCGCGCATCGCTGCGGCCCTGCAATTCAAGCGGCAGCATCACGTTTTCCAACGCACTCAGGTTGGCCAGCAGCTGGAAGCTCTGGAACACGAAGCCCACGCGTTCGGCGCGCCCGGCCGCACGCGCGTCTTCGTCGAGCTTGAAGAGGTCGACGCCCGCCAGACGGACGGTACCGCTGGTGGGCACATCCAGCCCGGCCACGATCGACAGCAAGGTGCTCTTGCCCGAGCCCGAGGCGCCGACGATGGCCACGGACTCGCGCTCACGCAACGAGAAGTGCATGTCGTGGAGAATGGTCAGCACACCGGTGGAATCGCTGACCTGCTTGGTGATGTGTTCGACTTCGATGAGGGGTGGCGACGACATGAAGGATGGCGGGATGGTCGGGACGCGACGTGCGTTGCTGGCGCACTGTAGCCTGATCGCTGCGGCCGCGTTCGCCGGTCAGGGCCTGCCTGCGCGGGCCGACGCCGCCAGTGTCAAGCCCGCACCCGTGATCCTTGTCGTCGGCGACAGCCTGTCGGCCGAGTACGGCCTGGCGCGCGGCAGCGGCTGGGTCGCGCTGCTCGAGGAGCGCCTGGCGCGCGAGAAGATCAGCGCCAAGGTGGTCAACGCCAGCATCAGCGGCGACACGACGTCGGGCGGGCGCTCACGCCTGCCGGCGCTGCTGTCACAGCACAAACCGAGCCACGTGATCCTGGAACTCGGCGGCAACGACGCCCTGCGCGGCCTGCCGCTGAAGTCGACCCAGACCAACCTGGCAGCCATGGCGCGCGCGGCGAAGGCGGCCGGCGCGCGCGTGCTGGTCGTTGGCATGCAGGTGCCACCCAACTACGGCCGCCGGTACGGCGAGGAATTCACTGCGCTGTTTGTCAGTGTCGCGCGCAGCGAGGGTGCAGCGCTGGTGCCCTTCCTGCTCAAGGGTGTGGCCGACGTGCCCGACGCTGTCGCGATGTTCCAGCCCGACCGGATTCACCCCAGCGCACGTGCGCACCCGGTGATGCTGGGCAACGTCTGGCCGGTGCTGCGCCCGCTGCTGCCGAAGTCGCAGCGCTGAAGGCCTGCGCGGCCGACCACCGCGACGCGTCGCTCACTGGTGCACGTCCGCCAGGCTGTAACTCAACAGGCGCCCCTTGTATGCGGCCACTTCGGCCATGGCGGTGCGATCGATTCTCTCTTCCTGAACGACAACCCCGTGCGCTGCCATGTGCCGATTGAACGCAGCCCGGTTGTCACGGTCGGGATCGACGATCCAGACCTGCGCGCCTGGCGCAGCGTGCCGCGCAATGAATTGCGCCAGCAAGCCGGCCTCGTCGCGTTCGTAGAGCAGGTCGCTGCCGACGATCAGGTTGAAGCGCCCGCTCAGCACTTGCATGCCTTCGGTGACGGCCTGCTGCGCCTGCAGCGCAGAGGCGCTCCAGTGGCCATGACGGTACTTCATTGGCCCCAGTGCATTCAGGCGCAGGTTCTCGGCGAGGAAACCGCCCACCAAGGGGTGGCAGTCGCTGGCCGTGACGTCGGCACCTCGGCGGTGACAGACCAGACTGGCCAACGCCAGGCCGCAGCCGATCTCGAGGATGCGCTCACCCGCCCCCACAGGCCGTTGCGCCAGGCGTGCCGCCAACTGGGCCCCTGACGGCCACAGCAGACCAAACAAGGGCCAGGCTGCCGAGGAGATACCCAGGCGATCGGCGGCACCCGACGGATCGGCATATTGATTGCGGTCGAACAACGAGCGGATCGTCAGCGCGTCGACGCCGCTGACCATGATCTGCTCTTGCTTGGTCTCGTAACCGGGCATCGGGCGCGCCTGCCCAGCGCTCACGGCGCCGGGCCAGCCCATGGTGGTGGGGCTGGCGCAGTATGAGCCATCGCGACAGCGCAGGTCACGCGCCGCCACGCTGGGTCATTGGTTCTGCTGCTGACGCGGGTCGCGGCGGCGCTCCTGGCCCCTTGGCCTGCGGTCGTCAGCGTCGTCGTCGTCCTTTGCGCCACGAGCCCGGGCCGGTCGCTCCGCCTGCTGCGGCGCTGTGACGACGGCCGGCTGACCTGGTTGCGCCGGTTGCACAGCTTGCACCGGTTGCACAGCTTGCGCGGGTTGCGCAGGTTGCGCAGGTTGCGCTGTTTGCGGCGGCTGGCGGCGCATGTCACCACGGCCGCTGTCGGGCTCGCGCGATTGCATGCGCCGGTCTTCGCGCTGACCCGGCGCGGCGCGATCAGTCGTTTGCGGTGTGTCGCCTCGCCTGTCGGCCAGCGGTGGCCGACCGCGCGGCGTGTCGCTGTCGTCAGTGCGTGCGGCCGGGCGTGCAGGCTGTGCCGCCGGTGCCACCTGGCCCCATGGTGTGCCGCGGACCGCGCCGGGAGCCGCCGGGATGGCACCGCCCGGCGTGGCAATGACGCGCGAAACGGGTGCCGGCGGCGCGACGTTCTGGCCTCGGCGGCCATCGCCTTGCGTGTCTTGCTGCAGCGGCTGGGTCTGCCAGCGGCTGATCGTGCGCGCGTCGACCGGCGCCACGACCGCGCTGCTGATCGGCTGGCGCTCGCGCAGCACGTTCTGCGAGACCACGGTCACGCCCCCGGGCACGCCCTGGTTCGTGTACATGATCGGGCCGGTGCGCACGGGCTGGTTCGGCTGCGGATGCCAGCGCCGATGCGGTTGGTTGACATTGGTGACGTAGACATTGGTCACGCGATAGCTGGGGACGTACACCTCGCGCGGCGCCAACGGAATCCAGCCGACCGACGGCCCGCCACCGATGTTGATGCCGATGCTGACTTGCGGGCCGCCGATCCAGGCGACGAGTGCGGGTGCGTAGACCGGGCGGGCGACGTATTGCCCCGGCGCCCAGACCCAGCGGCCATGCCACGAGACCCAGCGGCCATAGTGGAACGGGGCAAAGCCCCAGGGCGCGTTGTCGACCCAGGTCCAGCCCCAGGGGCGCACATAGCTCCATTGGCCATAACGGTACGGGGCCCAGCCGGGCTCAACACGGTTGGGCGTCCAGATCGTGCCGTAATCGGGGTGACGGCTCCATTCGCCGTGGCGGTCGAGATCCTCGGCGCCGGTCATCTCGGGCGACACATAGGCGCGTCGCTGGGCATCGCGTTCGTCCTGCCGGTCCTGGCGCTCGACCCATTCGGCGAACCGATCGCCGGGCAGCGCAGACCAGCTGTAATGCGTGACACCGCGCTCGTTCCAGAACTCAGCCCGCTGGCCGGCATTGAGCTCGAGCACACTGTCGCGCGCTTCGAAGCGCATCGCGCCCGCAATCACGCCGCCGAAGCTGCCGTTGTCTTCCTGGTCGACGCGGTAGTGCCCCACGCGTTGCGGCTCGAATCGACCCTCGCGCGTGGTGACGCCGAACTCGCGCGCCGCCTCGCTGTTGCGCAGGCGCAGCGCGACGCTGCCGTTGTGCAGACGAAGTCGCACCTGGTCGTCATTGAGCTCGCTGAATTCGATCTCGGTGTCGCCGTCCAGGCGCACCGTGGTCGAGCCGATCTGCATCTCGATGCGCGCACCGCGATCGGTCGAGAGCCGGTCGCCGCCGGTCACGGGTCGATTGCGCCGAGCCGTGATCCACTCGCCCTGCTCGGTGTCGAAGATCCAAACCGTGCCCTGGACCTCGGCAATGCGGCCGACGCGGCCCGGTGGGTCGGCCCAGGCCGCTGTACTGGCCAACAGCGCGGCGAGTGCCAGGCTGAACGCAGCAAGGTGGTTCAACCAGGTGCGGGCGTTGGGAAGGCTGACGTATGTTTGCATGATCGGTCTCCTCTGCGCCGCCCGTTCAGCGGCGTCGGCGTGCCAGTTCAACGCCGATGTCCGCCCTGCGGCTGACCGCTTCACATCGCTTTACAGACGGAATCAGTCTTCTGCGGTGGCGTCAAGTTCCGGGAACAGCACGCTGGTGTAGCCAAACTGCGTCAAATCACGCATCCGGGTCGGGTACAGGCGCCCGATCAGGTGGTCGACCTCGTGTTGCACCACGCGGGCATGAAATCCGTCCGCCTCGCGTTCGATCGCCTGCCCCCGCGGGTCGACGCCGCGGTAGCGGATGCGCGCGAAGCGCGGCACCAACCCGCGCAGGCCCGGCACCGAGAGGCAACCTTCCCAACCGTCCTCTTCCAGCGGGCCGCGCGCTTCGATCACCGGATTGATGAGCACGGTGTGCGGCACGGGCGGCGCATCCGGGTAGCGCGCGTTGCGTGAGAAACCGAAGATCACCAATTGCAGGTTCTCGCCGATCTGCGGCGCTGCAAGCCCGGCGCCATTGGCAGCTTCCATGGTGTCGAACATGTCGGCGATCAGGGTGTGCAAGGCCGGTGTGTCGAACGCGCGCACCGGCTCGGCCACGCGCAACAGCCGGGCGTCACCCATCTTCAGGATCTCGCGAACAGTCATGGTCTGCAGCTCAGGCGCCTCGATGGCCAAGCTTCGATTCCATCATGCCACCCGCCAAAGCCATGCCGCGCCGCGCACGCCGGACGAGTCGCCGTGCGCCGCAGGCTTGAGCGGCGTGCCGACAACGTCCGAGAACACATGCGCGCCCCAGCGCGCAGGCACCATGTCGAACAGTTCCGCCACGTTGCTGAGCCCGCCGCCGAGCACGACGACGTCGGGGTCGAGCACGTTGATGACCTGGGCCAGCGCGCGCGCCAGGCGTTCGGCGTAACGCGACAGCGTCGCTTGCGCGGCCGCGTCGCCCGCACGTGCGAAGTCGACGACCTTTCGCGCGTCAAGGTCGGCACCGCCATGGCGCATGTGATCGGCCCCAAGGCCCGGGCCGCTGAGCAGGGTCTCGTTGCAGGCACCGCGGCCACACCAGCAATGCGTCAGTGGCACGCCACGGTCCTGCGGCAAGCGTGGCGCCGGGTTGTGACCCCACTCGCCGGCAATGCCGTGTGCGCCCGCCCAGGCGCGGCCATCGATCGCTATGCCGGCGCCCACGCCGGTGCCGAGAATGGCGGCAAACACCATGCGCGCGCCGCGCCCGGCGCCATCGACTGCCTCGCTGACGGCCAGGCAATTGGCATCGTTCTCCACCCGCACAGGCCGGTGCAGCAGCCGCGCCAGGTCGCGGTCGAGTGCCCGGCCGTTGAGCACCGTGGTGTTGGCGCCCTTGACCACCGCAGTGGCAGGCGACAGGCAACCCGGGATCCCCACGCCCAGCGGCAGGCCCCGCACACCGAGCTCGCTCTCGGCCCGCAGCACCAGATCGCCGATGGCCCGGAGCAATGCGTCGTAGCCTGTGGGTGTTGCCATGCGCTCGCGCAGCAGGAAGCGGCCATCATCGGGTGACAGCGCGGCGACCTCGATCTTGGTGCCGCCGAGGTCGATGCCGAGGAGAGGTTGGTTCATGGCAGAGGCACCAATTGCAGCAGTGCAGCTTCGTCGATGACGGTCACGCCCAGACTGCGCGCCTTGTCGAGCTTGCTTCCGGCGTCGGCCCCGGCGACGACGTAGTGGGTCTTCTTCGATACTGAACCCGCGACCTTGCCGCCGGCGCCTTCGATCAGGGCCTTGGCCTCTTCGCGCGCCAGCGTGGGCAGCGCGCCGGTGAGCACAAACGTCTGGCCGGCCAGCGGTTTGGGCGTCAGGTCACCTTGGGCTGCATGTTCCGGCCACTGGATGCCCAAGGCGCGCAGTTGCTCGACCACTTCACGGTTGTGCGGCTGCGCGAAGAAGGTGTGCACGCTCTGAGCCACCACGGGGCCGACATCATTGACTGCCATCAACTGGGGCAGGTCGGCGTCCATCAGGCGATCGAGGGCGCCGAAGTGCTGGGCCAGGTCCTTGGCCGTTGCCTCGCCAACCTGGCGGATGCCCAGCGCATAGAGGAACCGCGCCAGGCTCGTGTGTTTGCTCTTCTCGATCGCGGCCACCAGGTTGGCCGCACTCTTGGACGCCATGCGATCGAGCTCGGCCAGCGCGCTGACACCCAGCTTGTACAGGTCCGGCAGCGTGCGAATCACGCCGCCATCCACCAGCTGGTCGACGAGCTTGTCGCCCAGGCCCTCGATGTCCATCGCGCGCCGACCGGCATAGTGCAGCAGCGCCTGCTTGCGCTGCGCCGGACAAAACAGCCCACCGCTGCAACGGTGGTCGATGCCGCCCTTTTCGCGCACGACCGCACTGCCACAGACCGGGCAGGCGCCAGGCATGCGGAAATTCGCGACATAGGCGGCGCGCGCACCTGGCGCTTGGACAACACGGCCGACGACTTCTGGAATCACGTCGCCGGCACGGCGCACGATGACCATGTCGCCAACGCGCACGCCCTTGCGCCGCAGCTCGAAGACGTTGTGCAGCGTGGCGTTGCTGACCGTCGTGCCGCCGACGAAGACCGGCTCGAGTTTGGCCACCGGCGTGAGCTTGCCGGTGCGCCCGACCTGGATCTCGATGCCATTGAGCCGCGTCTGCTGTTCCTGCGCCGGGTACTTGTGGGCCACCGCCCAGCGCGGTTCGCGCGAGACGAAGCCGAGCTGCTGCTGCAAGGCACGGCTGTCGACCTTGTAGACCACGCCGTCGATGTCGAACGCCAGGCCATCGCGCAGCGCCGCGATGCGGCGGTGAAAACCGACCAACCCGGTCGCACCCCCCACGACCGCGCGCTCGGCATTCACCGGCACACCCATGGCCGCCAATGCGTCGAGCGTGGCGCTGTGCGTGGCAGGGACGTCCCAGCCCCGCACCTCACCCAGGCCATAGGCAAAGAAACTCAAGCGCCGCTGCGCGGCAATCGCCGGGTCGAGCTGGCGCACCGCGCCGGCCGCGGCATTGCGCGGGTTGACAAAGGTCTTCTCACCGCGTGCACGCTGGCGCGCATTGAGTGCTGCGAAATCGTCGCGGCGGATGTAGACCTCGCCACGCACTTCGAGCACCGCGGCTTCGCAGTCGCGAAGGCGCAGCCCGATGGCGCCGATGGTGCGGATGTTCTGCGTCACGTCCTCGCCGGTCTGGCCATCACCGCGCGTGGCCGCCTGGACCAGCACCCCGCGCTCGTAGCGCAGGTTGATCGCCAGGCCATCGAACTTCAGTTCGCACGCATAAGCCACCGGTGGCGCCTCGTCGGTCAGGCCCAGCTCGCGGCGCACCCGCGCGTCGAACGCTTCGGCGCCGCTGGCAGTGGTATCGGTCTCGGTGCGGATCGACAGCATCGGGATCGTATGGCGTACCGGCGCAAAGCCATCGAGCACGGTACCCAGGATGCGCTGCGTCGGCGAGTCCGCACTCAGCAGTTCCGGATGCGCCGCTTCGAGCGCCTGCAGCTCCTGGAACAGCTTGTCGTACTCGGCGTCGGGGATCTCCGGTGCATCGAGCACGTAGTAGCGGTGCGCATGGTGGTTCAGCAACCGGCGCAGTTCCGCCGCACGGGCGCTGTCCGAGTCAGTTTGCGACGCCGTACCCATCGACTGCGCCGCCCGTCACTGGAAGAGGCGCCGCGCCACCGGCGAGCCCGCCGCCATGTCGCGCGATTCGAGCGCTCGGTAGAGCTTGGTCAGTTCCTCGGCGATCGCTGCAAACTGCTGCAACGTGATCGGTTGGCCCTCGGCGTCGATGGCCGTCGCGTCCATGTCATCGGCCAGGCCACGGATCGCCTGATGCCAGGCGGCAAAGGGCTCCGCGCTCTCGGGTGTCTGCGCGACATCGAGCGTCAGCGACAACTCGCGCACGGCGGCCATCGCCGCTTCTTCCGCGAGCGCGGCCTGGGAGTCGAACGACAGCGCCAGCAGCGGCGGCGCGCCCTCTTCCGGCGATGGCAACACCAGGCGTCCGGCCAGTGCGGCAGACATGAAACCATGACGCTGCGCGCATTGCTGGATGTAGCCGACCGACCAGGCCACCGAATTGGCACGCAACACGACCAGCAGCGTGGCATCGTGCGGATTGGCAAAGGCGTCGAGCTCGCGTGCACTGGCCACCACGTCGAGCATGTCGGGAAAGTCGGGCACCGCACCGATCGCGTCGGCAAAGGCTTGCACCTTCTGCACGAACTCGGAGTACTCGATCTCGTTCAGCGCGCCGCTGCGGTTGGCCAGTTGCACACCCGCCTGCAACTCGCCATAGCGCTGACCGGCCATGGGCCCTTCCCATTCGCCACTGCTGGCATTGAGGCCCTCGATCAGAAACGGCTTGCCGCCGGCCCGTCGCGAGGCGGGCAGGTGCGCCAGCAGCATCTCGCCGCTGGCGGGCGATTCGAGCGCCAGCGTGGCGATCGCGTCGATCAATGCGTCCACGCGCGCGACACCACGGCGCTGCAAAATGGGCAGGGTCGTGGCCGCCTCGCCCGCCGTGGACATGCTGCCCAGCGAGGGTTCGACGCGCTGGGGCGCGCCAGCCACCACATCGGCAAGCGCCCGGCGCGGCCGCTGGCGCCAGGTGGTCCACAGGCCATGCGCCGCCAGCACAGCAAGCACCAATACGGCGACAAGTCCCAGCGCGGTGGTCAGGCTCATGCAGCGATGTTAGCGGCTAGCTCTCGCCCTGGCTCGCGTCCACGCTGCCCAAGCAGGCGCCGTGGATCCGGCTTTGCCGGGCCGCCAGCGCCGCCCCTGGGGCGAGCGGCGAAGCCGCTTCGGGGCGACGTCACTCACGCCGCCTGGGCCAGGGTCACGGCGGCGTCCATGTCGACAGCCACGATGCGCGAGACGCCCTGCTCCTGCATCGTCACGCCAATCAACTGGCGAGCCATCTCCATCGCAATCTTGTTGTGACTGATGAACAGGAACTGGGTGGCCTGGCTCATCTCCGTGACCAACTTGCAATAGCGATCGGTATTGGCGTCGTCGAGCGGCGCATCGACCTCGTCGAGCAGGCAGAACGGCGCCGGGTTCAGCTGGAAGATCGCGAACACCAGCGCGATCGCAGTCAGCGCCTTCTCCCCGCCCGAAAGCAGGTGGATGGTGCTGTTCTTCTTGCCCGGCGGTTGCGCCATCACCTGGACCCCGGCGTCGAGAATTTCGTCGCCGGTCATGACCAGGCGGGCCATGCCACCGCCGAACAGGGTCGGGAACATGCGGCCGAAGTGCTCGTTGACCTGGTTGAAGGTCTGCGCCAGCAGCTCGCGGGTTTCGAGGTCGATCTTGTGGATCGCGCCTTCCAGGGTGGAGATCGCCTCGGCCAGGTCCGCACTCTGGGCGTCGAGGAAGGTCTTGCGCTCGCGCGACGTCGTCAACTCTTCGAGCGCGGCCATGTTCACCGCGCCGAGCGCGGCAATGGCCTGGTTGACTTGGTCAATGTCGGCCTGCAACCCCTGCAACCTGACGCCACCGTCGCTGATCGACTGAGCCAGGGCGCCCAGGTCGACCGCCGCCGCGGTGAGCTGCTCGAGGTACTGCGCGCCACCGAGCGAGGCGGCCTGCTGCTCAAGCTGCAATTTCGTGATCTTCTCGCGCAGCGGCTCCAGACTGCGTTCGATCGTCAGGCGCTGCTCGTCCAGGCCCCGCAGCTTTGCGCTCAGGTCGTCGTACCGGCTGCGCTGCGCAGACAGCTCGCTCTCGCGCTGAAGCTTGTGCGCCAAGGCGGTCTGCAGCCCGGCCTGGGCGACGGCGTCGTCCAGCGTGGTCAATTCGACCTGCAACTGCTGTGCGGCCAGGGCGTTGCCCGCCAGCTGCTCGACGGCGGTGTCGATCGCGCGCTGCAATTCAGCCCGGCGTGCCGCCAGGGTGCGCGACTGGAACGTCGCTTCCTGCGCCTGTCGCTCCAGGGCCCGATGCTGCTCACGCGCGGCGCCCAGGGTGCGCTCGGCGGCGATCACGGCCTCGTCGAGCTCGGCATGCCGCTCCTGCGTGACACCGAGCTGCATGTCCAGCTCTTCGAAGCCGGCTTCGGCCGCGGCGCGGCGTTCGGCCAGCGCCTCGAGTTGGGCGTCGATTTCGGCCAGCTCGTCATCGAGCTGGCTGCTGCGTGCCTGCGTGGCCTCAGCCAGTTGCGTCAGGCGCATCAGCTCGACCTGCGCCTGGTGGGCGCGGGTCTGCGCCTCGACGGCTTCGCTGCGCAGCGCGGCCAACTTGATCGAGGCCTCGGTGTAGGCCGCCTCGCCGCGCACCAGCGCGCTGCGGGCTTCGTCAGCGATCAAGGCCTGCGCGCGCAGTTGGCGCTCGAGGTTCTCGATCTCCTGTGAGCGCGCCAGCAGGCCGGCCTGCTCGCTGTCGGGGGCGTAGAAGCTCACCGCAAACGGCGACACGGCGTGGCCCTCGCGGGTCATGATGACTTCGCCGTGGGTGAGTTTGCCGCGACTGGCCAGCGCTTCGTCAAGGTTGGACGCGGTGTAGACGCCCTCGAGCCAGTCGTTGAGCAGCGCCTGCAGGCCGGCGTCGCCCAGGCGCAGCAACTCGGACAGCCGCGGCAAGGTCTGGTGCGCAGGGACACCCGCACCGCCTGACGGCGCTCGCGCCATCACCGCCGCGGGCTTGGTATAGAAGGCCAGCTTGGCCGGCGGCGCGTCGGCAGCAAAGGCGCGCACGGTCTCGACGCGGCCGACCTCGAGCGCGTTCATGCGCTCGCGCAATGCGGCTTCGAGCGCCGTCTCCCAGCCCCCTTCGATGTGCACCTGGGTCCATAGGCCGCGCAGACTGTCCAGGCCGTGCTTGGCCAGCCAGGGTTTCAACTTGCCCTCGGTCTGCACCTTCTCCTGCAGCGCGCGCAACGCGTCCAGGCGTGCACTGGTCTCGGCCTGCCGCGTCGCCTCGCGGTGGGCCGCTTGCTGCTGCCCTCGGCGTTGCTCGTCGAGCGCGGGCAGCTCCATGCTCAGCGTCTCGAGCCGGGCAGCGCTGTGCGCGTGCGCCTCATCAGCCTGGCTGCTGGACACCTTGAGCGCGGCCAGGCGCGCGATGTCGGGCGCACTCAGCCCCTGGCGTTCGCCGACCAGCTTGTCGCGCCGGCCCTGCAGGGCGCGCGCTTGCTCGTCGACGTTGCGGCTGTCGGCTGCGAGCAGCAGGATCTGCTGCTGGACTTCGGCCACCTTGTTGCGCTGGTCGCTGCTGCGTGCCTGCGCCGAGCGCAGGTCGTCTTCGAGCGCCGGATGCTGGGCGGCCTGCTCCCGGGCTTGCGCGGCGAGCGACTCGGCCTGTTCATCGGCGGCCACGATCTGTTGCGCGGCAGCGGCCAATTCAGCGCTGGCGTCGGCGCTGCGCTGCTGCCACGACGCGTCCTGAGCCTGCAACTCGGCAATGCGCTGCATCGCGCGTTGACGGCTGTCGACGACGTAGCGGATACGCTCTTCGAGCTTGCTGACTTCCAGCGCCGCGTCGGCCAGCAGGCCCTGCGCGCCATGCAGGCCATCACCGGCCTGGTAGTGTGCCTGGCGCACGGCCTCGAGCTCGGCCTCGACCCGGCGCAACTGGGCAATTCGCTCCTCGAGCACCACCGCCGCCGCGGCTGCCGCCTTCTTCACGCGCTCCTCTTCGCTGGCGGCATCACGGTGCCGCAGAAACCACAACTGGTGCAGCTTGAGTGCGCCTTCGTCCTGCAGTCCACGGTAGCGCTGCGCCACCTGGGCCTGTGCCTCGAGCTTGTCCAGGTTCGCGTTCAATTCGCGCAGGATGTCTTCGACGCGGGTGATGTTCTCGCGCGTGTCCTTGAGCCGATTCTCCGTTTCGCGGCGGCGCTCCTTGTACTTGGAAACACCCGCGGCTTCTTCCAGAAACATGCGCAGCTCTTCGGGCTTGCTTTCGTTGTTGCGGCTGATCGTCCCCTGGCCGATGATGGCGTAGGCCCGTGGGCCCAGGCCGGTGCCGAGAAACACGTCTTGCACGTCGCGGCGGCGCACCGGCTGGTTGTTGATGTAGTAGCTCGAGG
>JANOPR010000502.1:0-5131 GCA_031421955.1 Burkholderiales bacterium | reverse complement strand
TCTGCACCTGGCCGGCGACCTGCGGGTACCAGCGCGAGGGGTCGCTGTCGCGCGTGGCGTAGAACGCCACGGCGTCTTCGAGCGTGACGATCGCCGCGTTGTGAAAGTAGGGCGCGGTGAGAGCCACGTTGCGCAGCGTGGGCACGCGGAACATCCCGCACAGCGCGCCGAGGTCGCTCAGGTCGCTGCGGCGCGGCCCGCACAGGCCCAGATCGAAGGAGCCCGCGTCGCTTGTGGCACGGCTGACGTTGCGGGGCACGCCCAGCGCGTGATAGGTGAAGTTCGTGAACAGGGGCTTGCTGGCGCCCGGTGGCGACGTGCTCGTGTGGCAGACCGCGCAGTTGCCGCGGCGCGGGTCATTGAACAGCGCAAACCCGCGCGCCTCCTGGGCCGTCAGCGTGGCAAGGCCGTCCAACAACGCATCGAACTTGCTCGTGTACGGCTGGAACTTGGCGTCGCCGGCCTGGTAATCGGCCAGGGCCCGCGCCGCGGCGTCCACCAGCTGCGCGTCGCTGGCGTTGGCCGGCAGCGAATAGGCAAAGCGCAGTTGCGCAAGGTAGGGCAAGGTGCGCAGGCGCCTCGCGACAGCGGCTTCGTCGCCATTGGCCATCTCATGGGCGCCCAGCAGTGGCAGGCGCGCTTGCGCGGCACGGTGGTCGGCGCGGCCGTCCCAGGTGAAGCCGCCTGCCGGATCGCCGTTCGGGTTGAAGCGGAAGGCGCGGTTCTCGCTCAGGTAGCGCAAAGTGGGCGTGCTCCGCAGGCCTTCGTGGTCGCCATCGATACCGCCGAGTGGAAGGAAGACTCCTGCGGCGTCTGCATGCCCGCGCGATGCATCGTGGCAGGTCGCACAGGCCATGCGACCACTGGCCGACAGGGCGGTTTCGTCGAAGAGGCGGTCGCCGATTGCGATGCGATCGGCCGTCGTGGCCACGGCTTGCGGCGCCTGCGGTGCGGCGGGGGCGTCGGCGCCGCCGCCGCAGGCCCACAACAATGCGCCTGCCAGTAGAAATGGAATCGGGCGGCGCCACAGCCAAGGGTCCAAAGCCATTGCGAACTTGGCGGTCAACGCGGCGGTGTGGTTGCGAGGCCCTGACCCTGCCGCGCTCGGGGCGCGTCGATCGACCGCAGCCAGGCCTGAGTCACCAAGCCGCACCAAACTGCCGCTGCGTGCGCCGAGTGCACGCGAGCAAGCAGGTGCGGCGGCGCCGGTGAGAAATAATGCATGTCATGTCGCGATTCAAGAGTTTGCTGAAGGTTGCCAATCGCGCACGGCTGGCCACAATGATGTTGGCATTGTGGAGATTGTTCAAGCATCCGGATACGCCCAGGGCACCCAAGCTGGTGGCGATTGCCGTGCTGGCCTATGCCGTGAGCCCGATCGACCTCATTCCTGACTTCATCCCCGTGCTCGGCCTGCTCGACGACCTGCTGCTGGTGCCACTGGGCGTGGCGTTGGTGATCAAGCTCACGCCGTCGCACCTGTGGCAGGCGCGGTTGGCCGAGGCCGAGGCTGGCGCGGACAAGTTGCCGCACCTGGTCTGGGGCGCGGTGTTGGTCGTGGCGCTGTGGCTGTTGCTGCTCGGGGGCTTCGGTTGGTGGTTGTGGACTTTCTTGGCGTCTTCGGGGAGCACGACATGAGGGACAGGGTCTGGATCGTTGCGGGGTCGGTTTGCCTGATGTGGGGCGCGGCCACGGCTGCGCCCAAGAAGCCGGTTGCGCAGCCCAAGCCGGTGGTGCTGAACGGGACGGTCAGCCGCGTCATCGATGGCGACACGCTCTGGTTGAAGACCGATGCGGCCGACGCGCACACCGTGGTCGTTCGCCTGGCCGGCATCGACGCGCCCGAGCGCTGCCAGATCGGCGGCGCCGACGCCACCGCGGCGTTGAATGCCCTGGCGTTGGGGCGCAGTGTCACGGTGCGCGTGGCGGCCAACGACGAATACGGACGCACCATCGGCAAGGTGTTCGATGGCGAGAAGGACCTCGGCGACCGCATGGTGCGCGACGGCCAGGCGTGGTCCTCTCGCGTTCGCTATGACCGTGGGCCTTATGTGGCAGCGGAGCGGATGGCCCTGGCGCTCAAGCGTGGGCTGCACGCGGCCGGTGGCGCAATGCAGCCACGCGAGTTCCGCCGCCTGCACGGGCCTTGCGAAGGCGATCAGACCAAGGCGCCGGGCGCATCCTGACTTGCTTGGCGGCTGCATGCGCTGCCGAGCACGGGGGACGGGTCAGGGTCGCGAACGCATCAAGGTGCTCTTGCCGAACAGCGACTCGATCAGGTCGACTGCGACCTCGGCCGTCCTGTTCTGCAGGTCCAGCGCGGGGTTGAGTTCCATCACGTCCAGGCTGGCCAGGCGGCCGGTGTCGGCGATCATTTCCATGCACAGCTGCGCTTCGCGATAGGTCGGGCCACCGGGCACCGTGGTGCCGACGCCGGGTGCGATCGCGGGGTCGAGAAAGTCGACGTCGAAGCTGACATGCAGGTGCGTATTGGCGTCGACCATCGCCAGCGCCAGTTCCATCGCGGTGCGCATGCCCATCTCGTCGATGAAGCGCATGTCGAAGACCTCGAGGTCATGCTCCTGAACCAGGCGCTTCTCGCCGGCGTCGACGCTGCGAATGCCGATCTGGCGCAGCACCTTGGGGTGGATGGCCGGCACCGTGCCACCGATTTCTATCAGCGCCTGCGGCCCGAGGCCGCACAGACAGGCTACGGGCATGCCGTGGACATTGCCGCTGGGTGTGAGCGTGCTGGTATTGAAGTCGGCATGGGCGTCGAGCCAGAGTACGCGCAGCTTCTTGCCCTTTTCGCGACAATGGCGCGCCACCGCGCTGATGCTGCCGATGCCCAGACAATGGTCGCCGCCGAGCAGGATCGGCAGCGTGCCCAGCTTCAGTTCCTGGTAAATCGCCTCGTGCACGGCGCGATTCCATTGCACGACTTCAGCCAGGTGGCGATAGCCATCGACGGGTGGCCGCCAGGGATTGGCCGGGCCCGTGAGGTTGCCGCGATCGACGACGCTCAGGCTGTGGCTCTCCAAGGATTGCAGGAGCCCGGCGACGCGCAGTGCTTCCGGGCCCATGCGCGCGCCGCGCGCGCCCGCGCCGATGTCCGTGGGGGCGCCGATGAGGGAGACTTGCTGCGTCATTGCGCCGGCATTGTCCGCCATGGCCCGGCGCCGTCAGACATCGACGGCGAACTCGCCCGTTTCGGATTCCGGCGCATCCAACGCGAAGGCCTGCACCAGCACTTGCCAGGCCTCGTCGGCACTGTCGACGAGGTGGAACAGCTTCAGATCGTCAGCGGCGATCATGCCGGTCTCGACTAGCCACTCGAAGTTGATCAGCTTGGTCCAGAACTCGCGGCCGACGAGCACGATCGGGCGCTTGCGCACCTTGCCGGTCTGGGTCAACGTCATCACCTCGAACATCTCGTCCAGGGTGCCGAAGCCGCCCGGAAAGCACACCAGCGCCACCGAGCGCATCAGGAAGTGCATCTTGCGCATCGCGAAGTAATGAAACTGGAAGCACAACTTGGGCGTGATGTAGGGGTTGGGCTCCTGTTCGTGCGGCAGCACGATGTTCAGGCCGATGCTTTTGCCGCCGGCCTCGCTGGCGCCGCGGTTGCCGGCTTCCATGATCCCAGGGCCGCCTCCTGTGACGACGACGATCTTCTCGTCGAGCCGCTTGCTGGCCTGTGTGACCAGCGCGGCGAAGTCGCGCGCCTCCTCGTAGTAACGAGACATCAGCAAGTCCATGCGCGCACGGCTCACCAAAAGCGCATCGCTACCTGCCTCGGCAGCGGCCAGGCGCGCGGCGGCGATCGTGCGCGGCACCAGGCGGGCGCTGCCGAAGATCACCACCGTGGCGGCAACGCCTTCCTCGCTGAGCACGATCTCTGGCTTGAGCAGTTCGAGCTGCATGCGCACCGGGCGCAATTCGTCACGCAACAGGAATGGCGTGTCCATGAAGGCGAGGCGGTAGCTGCTGTCAGCGCCTTCATAGCGCGACGTCGGCTTGACTGCCGCGGCGTCCTCCTGGGCTGACGGGAAGTTTCGCGTGGCAATCTTGGTGTGCTTGGGCGTCATGACGCGCAGCTTAAACCGTCAGGCCAGCGCCGGGCCGCTCCCAAGCGGCCTGCGCTCCCCTCGGGGGAGGCGAGCGCAGCGAGCAAGGGGCCGTCACTTACTGCGGCCTGGACACCCGGTTGACGTACTCGTGTTGCGCGCTGTGCAAGGTTGAAACGCGGTACTCGACCGGCTTGTCGTTGAAGGTCAGCGCCGTGCGGCGCACCTGCAACATCGGCGTGCCGGGGGCCACGCCGAGCATGCGTGCGGCGCCGCGGTCAGCGGCGACGGCGCGCAGCCGCTCCTGCGTGCGCACGACGGTGATGCCGAACTCGGTCTGGTACAGGTGGTAGATCGTGCTCGGTCGATCGCGCAAGCGCTTCTCCGTCAGGCCCTTGAACAGTGCCGCGGGCAGGGTCAGCCGATCGTGCACGATCGGGCGGCCCTGCAACGACAGGCGGTTCTCGATCACGATCGCGGCGTCGCCCGGACGCGTTCCGAGGGCTGCGGCAGCCTCATCGTCCAGGCGGACACGCTCGAAGGACAGCATTTCCACCTGCGGGACGTCGCGCCGGCCGTCGATGCGCTCGACGTGAAAGAACTGGAACAGGAAACGGTCGTCGTTGTGGGTGGCCACATAGGTGCCGCGGCCCTGGCGTCGCACCAGGATGTGTTCAGCCACCAGCTCATCGACGGCATGACGCAGGGTGCCGATCGAGATCCCGAAGGCGGCAGCCAGGGCCGACTCGCTGGGCAACGCACTGCCGGGCGGGCAGCGGCCGGACTCGATGGCTTGCAGCAGCGCCCGCTTGGCCACGCGGTACAGCGGGGTGCCGCCGCCATCGGGAGCGATCGGCTGGAAGTGGGCAGCGCTGGCCATGCATCGCGATGCTACACAAACCATCGGAATTCATCCATGTCATCTATATGACAGGTTTGACACCTGAAATCTGCGCACTAGACTGCCGCCAGTCTCGGGCCATTCGTGCCCATCGCAAGGAGTGGCAGATGATTCATTTCGTATTGCACGACGCCAAGGACACCGTGGCGGTCGTGGTCGTGGA
>JANOPR010000501.1:0-18570 GCA_031421955.1 Burkholderiales bacterium | reverse complement strand
ACCGACGAAGACATGATGAACCTGGCGCTCTGGCTCAAGCGCAACGGCTTCAAGGCCGACCAGGTGCAGACCTTCTACCCGAGCCCGATGGCCACCGCCACGGCGATGTACCACACCGACCTGAACCCCTTGAAGGGCATCAGCCGCGACCCGGCGCGCGCCGAGAAGGTCGACACCGTGCGCGGTGAACGGCGCCGGCGCCTGCACAAGGCGTTCCTGCGCTACCACGACGCCAACAACTGGCCGCTCCTGCGCGAGGCCCTCAAGGAACTGGGTCGCGCCGACCTGATCGGCAACGGCAAGCAGCATCTGATCCCGAGCTTTCAGCCGGCCACCGATGGCAGCTACCAGAGTGCGCGGCGCACGAACTCGACGCCGGTGGCAGCCCGGAAGGGCCGGCTGCTTACCCAGCACACCGGGCTGCCGCCGCGTGACACGGGTGCGGCGCCCGCGCGCACGGCGGGCCCTCGACGCCCGCGCTCGGGTAAATCCTGAGGAAGCGCGCAGGGGATTGGCACGTACGCTGGATACCCCAACCAGGAGTATCCGTCCATGCAAAATGTCTCTCGCATCCTCGCCGTCACGCTGACGTCCGTCGCCGCGGCAGCCTTGGTCGCGTCGTGCGCGACGACACCGCCGACCGGCCCGATGGGCTTCTTCATCACGAGCGCGAACCCCGGCAATGGAGGCAATCTCGGTGGCCTCGCTGGCGCCGACGCGCACTGCCAAAAGCTGGCGGCCGCGGCCGGTGCCGGTGCCGGCAGTCGCACCTGGCGTGCATACCTCAGCACCAGCTACATCCCGCCCAACGCGGCATCTGCCGTCCATGCCCGCGACCGCATCGGCAAGGGGCCGTGGTTCAACTCCAAGGGCGTGCTGATCGCCAACGATGTCGCCCAACTGCACGGCAGCAACAACCTGACCAAGCTGACCGCGCTCACCGAGAAGGGCACCTTGGTCAATGGTCGCGGCGACACGCCGAACCAGCATGACATTCTGACCGGATCCCGGCCCGATGGCACGGCCTACCCGGGGTTTCCTGGCCAACCCAACCTCACCTGCGGCGAGTGGACCCGCGAAGCCAATGCGTTTGCCGTGGTAGGCCACCACGATCGGCTGGAGAAGACACCCGTCACAGACCCCTGGGCGGAGTCGTGGAACTCGTCGCACTTGACCGTGAGTTGCAGCAAGGAAGACTTGCCGAAGTCCGGCGGCGCCGGCTTGTTCTACTGTTTCGCGGCCAACTGAGCTGAAGATCGCGCCGCCTGCATCCCGGCGGCGCGCCGGTGCGTCCGGTGGGGCACGCCTCGACCAGCAGGAGACTTCCGAGATGAACAAAGCAATCAGGGCGCTGGCTTGGGCAGGCGTCGGTGGGCTGGCTCTGGCCGGCGGTGTGGCTGCGGTGGCACAGGCGCTGGTCGCGCCCGGCCCGAACAAGGTCGTCTTTCCGGCCGACTGGGCCAAGGGCACGATGTACGCCACCGTCGACCGGCCTGACACCAAGCAGTACCGCGAGTTCTACGCCGCACCCGACGTGGTCGCCGCGGCGCGTGCCGGCAAGCCGATTCCAGACGGCGCCGTGATCACGCTGGCGGCCTATGCGGCGCAGGTCGACGCGGCTGGCGTGCCGCTCAAGGATGCCAATGGCCGCTACATGAAGGGCAACCTGTTGGCCGTCAACGTGCAGCAGAAGAAGCAGGGCTGGGGCGAAGACATCCCGGCCGCGATCCGCAACGGCGACTGGGTCTACCAGTCGTTCACGCCGGCCGGCGTGAACAACGACAAGGCCAACCTGAGCGCCTGCTACCAGTGCCACCTTCCGTTCGCCAAGGACGACTACCTGACCAACCTGGCCAAGCTGCAGGGCAAGTTTCCGAGCCAGGCGGTGGCGGTGGCCAAGACCGGTCCGGCCGATGTGATGGTGGCCAACTTCGCCTTCGGCCCGAGCGCAATCAAGGTCAGCGCCGGCCAGGCCGTCACGTGGACCAACAACGACGACACACCGCACCAGATCACGGTCACCGGCAGCAACCAGCGCAGCGAGGTGATGCTCAAGGGCCAGAGCGCGACGCTGAAGTTCGACGCCGCCGGCAACATCGCCTACATCTGCGGCTTGCACCCGTCGATGAAAGGCACCGTCGAGGTCGCGGCCAAGCTCTGAACAACCCCGAGCGGCGGTTCAGTCGCCGATCAGCACCTTCGTCACACGCCCGTTGCGCGGGTCGATGGCGCAGTCGTAGCTGAAGTGGGTCGCTCGGTCGTTCACCGAGGGCAACGCCATGCCCTGGCCGCGAAGACTGGCGTTGCCGCCGGAATCCTGGCTCAGCTGGCGCGTGACCGCACTGAAGCTGATCGTCGTCACGTTGGGCCAGCGGCGCTTCAACGCGCCGGCGGCAGCCGACTCGCACGCGGTCGGCGAGACATGGCTGAGATCGGGTTCGACGTCACGCGCCGCCGCCGCTTGCGCAGGGGGACCCGCGTCGCGCACGACCACACCGGCCACCGAGCCCACGCTGGTGTCGTAGGTGCAGCTGTAACTGAAGGACTGCGTGCCGCTGGCCGTGCGCACCTGGCCGGCACCGCGCAGAGTGAATTCGGACGCATCGGCCGGGCCAGGCAGCACCGAGGGCGGCGCGGTAAAGCTGGCCACGGCAGCGACGCCGCGCGTATCGCGCAACGTCTGCTGGGTGGCGCGTTCGCACGCCGTCGTGATGGCGCCGCGGTTCGGCGGCGCCGCGGCCGTGGCCGGGCCCGATGCCGGGTCGGCGGCGGCGACCGCAGCGGTGAATACCGCCAAGGTCAGTGGCAGGAATGATCGCATCATGGCTCCCAGTGTAGGGCGCCGGCGCTGTTTCGCGTGCGCCCTACTTGGAGGGGGCGGGCACGGTGGGCAGGCTGCCCCAGAGCTGTTCGATCCGCGCCTCGCGGCCGCATGAAGTGCGGTAGTACTTGTAGCGGATCGGGTTCTTTTTGTAGTAGTCCTGGTGGTAGTCCTCGGCGGCGTAGAAGGGGCCGGCCAGCGCGATCTCGGTGACGATGGGCTCCTTGAACGGCTTGGTTTTTTCCAGGCTTGCGCGCGAGGCATTGGCAGCCGCAAGCTGCTGACTGTCGTGGGCGAAGATCGCCGTGCGATAGGGCGAGCCAGCGTCGCAGAACTGGCCGTCCTTGGTGGTCGGGTCGATCGTGCGCCAGAAGTACTCGATCAGTTGGCCGTAGCTCACGCGCTTGGGGTCGTAGACGATCTCGACCGCTTCGGCGTGGCCCGTGACCTTGGCTGAGACCTGCTCGTAGGTCGGGTTGGCAACCCGGCCGCCGATGTAACCCGAGGTCGTGCTGATCACGCCTGGCACCTTGTCGAAATCGGACTCGACACACCAGAAGCAGCCGCCGGCCAAGGTTGCCTTGGCCAGCCCGGGTGGCGCGGGCGGCGTGACCTTCGTGCCCTGGGCCAGCGGGGAGCCGACAGCGATGGACAAGCCGACGCCTGCGACAAGGGCGGCTACCCTACCGACGGACCATCTCATGGGGTTGTTGAGCTTGCTCATCAGGCAACCTCCGTGCTTCGCACTGCGGTATGGCGCTTGGGGCGGCCCGGCGCGCTCATGCCGCCGCCGGTACGAATTTGAGGGCCACGCCGTTGTTGCAGTAACGCTGGCCGGTTGGCTTGGGCCCGTCATTGAAGACGTGGCCGTGGTGGCCGCCGCAGCGCGCGCAGTGGTACTCGATGGCGACGAAGAGCGACTTGAAGTCGCGCTTGGTTTGCACGGCGCCGGGCAATACGGCGAAAAAGCTGGGCCAGCCGGTGCCGCTTTCGTACTTCGTGTTGCTGTTGAACAGTGGCAGCTCACAACCCACGCAGTGGTAGGTGCCGGTGCGCTTCTCCTGGTTCAGCGCACTGCTGCCGGGCCGCTCGGTGCCTTCCTCGCGCAGCACGTGATACTGCTCGGGCGTGAGGCGTTGGCGCCACTGTGCGTCGCTAAGCAGCAGCGGCTCGATGCGCGGTCGCGCGGACTTGGGGTCGGCGCCAGTCGATTGCGCGTAGCTGACGGCCGCAGTCGAGAGTCCGAGGCTCGACAGCAGGCTGAGCCATTGACGACGGGTCATGTGCGTTCCTTGAGAGTGCAGCCAAAGCCGATGGTCTTCGGTCGCGTCCGCGGCCGAAACCTTACACGATCGCGCGCAGCGGACGACCACGGATGGAGTGTCCACGATGGCGGCAAGTTCCGCTGATCGTCCGCATCCGGTCGCACCGGACTTCGCCGCCGAGCGGCGCCGACGGCGTCGCCGGGGGCGACGCGTCAGGCTGCCTGACGCGCCATGCGCGGATCTTCGTCTTCGAAGAATCCCGACGGCACCGGCTCAAGCTGACCGTAGTCGGTGGCATCGCCGTCGGCGAGCAGCTCGTGGATGTCAGCCACCGGAAGTAATGTGCGGCCGCCTCGCGTGACGGCCACTTCGTGTTCCGCAGCACTGGGTGCCTTGGGCATGAACATCGCGCGCGCATCGGTCACGCTTGGCAGATCGTCTTCGTCCCATTCAAACACCGTGACTCCGGCGGCGCGCAGGACCTCGATCAAGCGCTGGTGGCGCCTGGCGCTGCGCGCCGACTCGTCGGCGGTGCGGACTTCGACCGCTGCAATGGCGCGCGAGCTGAAGTCGCAGACCAGCAGGTCGACGCCAAGGCGTCCCGCGCGCTGCAGCCACTGGCCGTAGGGAAACCGGGTCGGCACGCTGATGAAGCGCGACAACGGTACCTGGGCCAGCACCACATGCCCGGGCAGGGCCCGGCGCAGGATCTCGAACGCCTGCCGTTCACCCAGGGTCATCACGCGCACCGCCTGCGGCGGCCAAGCCTGGACCGTGTCCAGCGACTGATCGGGCCCCATGGGCAGGGGTGTCGCCTGGCGACGGCGCAGCCAGACCGCGAACGTGATCAGGGCGACAACGCCCATGGCGGCAATGGCAGTGGTGGGATCGAGCAGGTTCATGGTGAGCGGGCCCGGCGAGGCGGCGGTAAACGGAAAACGCTGTAAGTCGCTTTTCGGCGAGGCTAGGGCCTGAGGCGAGGCAGGGTCAACCCCGGCCCGGCACGGCGCGACGGGAAATGCCCAATCCTGCGCAGGCGCGTCACAGCGAATCGGTAAGCAGGTGTTGCGCCCGCCGCGCTGGCCTGGCTGCTAAGCTGCCGCGCCCCGTCTTTCGCGTGACTCAGCAATGGCCGCCAGCAACCTGCTTGCCTTGATCGACGACATCGCCACCGTGCTCGACGACGTGGCGGTGCTGACCAAGGTCGCCACCAAGAAGACCGCGGGCGTGCTCGGCGATGACCTCGCACTGAACGCGCAGCAGGTAAGCGGCGTGCGTGCCGAGCGCGAACTGCCGGTGGTGTGGGCCGTCGCCAAGGGCTCGTTGCTCAACAAGGCCATCCTGGTGCCCGCCGCACTGGCGATCAGCGCCTTCGCTCCCTGGGCAGTGACGCCGCTGCTGATGGTCGGCGGGCTGTTCCTTTGCTACGAAGGATTCGAGAAGCTGGCCCACAAGTTTCTTGCGTCGCAGGACGCTGACGCACAGCACCGCGCGGCGCTGAAAAAGGCGCTGGTCGACCCGACCGCAGACATGGCCGTGCTCGAGCGCGACAAGATCAAGGGCGCGGTGCGCACCGACTTCGTACTCTCGGCCGAGATCATCGCGATCACGCTCGGCAGCGTGGACGGCGCGCCCTTCGTCACGCAGGCCACGGTGCTGGTCGGCATGGCGCTGCTGATGACGGTCGGCGTCTATGGCCTGGTCGCCGGCATCGTCAAGCTCGACGATGCGGGCCTTGCATTGTCGCGACGCAGCGGCGACGGCGTCTGGCCGCGGTCCTTGCGCGCACTCGGCAGCGCGATCCTCGTCGCGGCACCCTGGCTCATGCGAGGTTTGTCGGTTGCGGGTACGGCAGCGATGTTCCTGGTCGGTGGCGGCATCCTGACGCATGGTCTGCCGTGGTTGCAATCCATGCTTGAGCCCTGGACTGCGGCGATGGGCAACCTGGCGTCGTGGTTGGCGGCCGTGACGCTCGATGTAGTGGTCGGCCTCCTGGCGGGCGCGCTCGCGCTGGCGCTGGTGGCCTCTGCGCAGCGGCTTTGGCGCCTGCGTGGCTGAGCCGGCATTCAATCCGAGTTGGAACCGCCCGATGTTCAAGCAGCTCGTTGTCGCAACCGTCGCCTGGCTCGCCGTCACGGCCGCCTGTGCGGTCGAGGTCAACCGGGCGACGCGGGCCGAGCTCGAGGCGGTCCGCGGCCTGGGCCCGGGCATCGTCGGCACGATCCTCGACGAACGCGAGAAGGGTCCCTACAAGGACTGGCGCGACTTCGTCAGCCGGGTCCGAGGCGTCAGGGAAGCCACCGCCATCAAGCTCTCGGCCGCTGGCCTGACCGTGGGCGGGCTCGCCTATGCGGGCGCGGCCGCCGCCTCAGCGCCTGGGCGGTAGGCCCGATTCAAGCGCTTCAGCGCTTGACGATGCCAAGCAACTCGACTTCGAAGTGCAGCGTCGCGTTCGGCGGGATCGGCCCGCCCGGTGTGCCGCGCTCGCCGTAGGCGATCGCCGGCGGGCACACCAGCTGGGCCTTGCCTCCGACCTTCATTCTCTGCACGCCTTCGGTCCAGCACTTGATCACGCGATTGAGCGGGAACTCGGCCGGCTGACCGCGGGCGATCGAGCTGTCGAATTCCCGGCCGTCGGGGAATGTGCCGCGGTAATGGACGCGGACCACGTCGGTGGCAATCGGTGCGGCGCCGCCGCCGTCCTTCAACGAGCGGTAGACCAGGCCGCTGGCCGGTGCCGAGGCGGTCGCCGCGCTGGCTGCGCTCGCCGCGGTTTGCGCCGCGGCGCTCGTGATCGTCAAGGTCGCCAGGACCAGCAGGCCGAGTGTCTTCATCCGAGATCTCCAAGAATTCAATGCGGTGTGGCCGCTATCGCGACCCAGTATCGTCACTTGGCCCAGCTGTCCTTGAGCCCGGTGATGCGGTTGAATACCGGCCGCACGTCGCGATGGTCGATGCGGTCGGCGACGAAGTAGCCATGGCGCTCGAACTGCACCCGCGTCTCCGGGGCCAGCGTGGCCAGCGAGGGCTCGACGAAACCTTGAGCCACGCGCACGCTGGCCGGACTCAATGCGGCCGTGAAGTCGCGGCCGGCGGCGTCGGGCTGCTCTTGCGTGAACAGCCGGTCATATAGTCGCAACTCCGCCGCCAGCGCGTCGTGCGCCCCGACCCAGGTGATCGTGCCCTTGACCTTGACGGCGTCCGCGCCGGGCGTGCCGCTCTTGGTGTCGGGCAGCACGCGGGCCTGCACGGCCGTGACGCGCCCGTCGGTATCCTTGCTGCAGCCGGTGCACTCGACCACGACACCGTACTTGAGCCGCACCTTGTTGCCGGGGAAGAGGCGAAAGAATCCCTTGGGCGGGGCCTCGGCAAAGTCATCGCGCTCAATCCAGACGGACGGGCCGAGGCTGAAGGACCGCAGGCCCAATTGCGCTTGCTGAGGGTGCGCGGGCGCGCTGCACGGCTCGACGCTGGCGGCGCCGAAGATGTCGTGCCAGTTCGTCAGCTCGAGCCGGATCGGGTCGATCACGGCCATCGCGCGCGCCGCCTGGCCCTCGAGGTCGTCGCGCAGCGCGATGTCCAGGCTGGCGTAATCGGTCCAGCCGCCCGCCTTGCTTGCACCGGTGCGCTCGGCCAGCAGGCGCAGACTGCCCGCGGTATAGCCGCGCCGGCGCAGGCCGGCCAGGGTGGGCATGCGCGGGTCGTCCCAGCCGCTGACGATGCCTTCCTCGACCATCTGGCGCAGCTTGCGCTTGCTGGTGATGACGTAGCTGACGTTGAGCCGCGCGAACTCGTACTGATGCGGCCGTGGCTGCGCCAGCAGGCCCAGCGTGCACAGGTGGTCGAGCAGCCAGTCGTAGAACGGCCGCTGGTCTTCGAATTCGAGCGTGCAGATGCTGTGGGTGATCTGCTCCAGCGCATCCTCGATCGGGTGCGCATAGGCGTACATCGGGTAGATGCACCAGCGGTCGCCGGTGCGGTGGTGTGTTGCGCGCTTGATTCGGTACAGCGCCGGGTCGCGCAGGTTGATGTTGGGGCTGGCCATGTCGATCCTGGCGCGCAGCACGGCGGCGCCGTCGGCGAGCTGACCCTCGCGCATGGCACGAAAGCGCGCCAGGCTCACGGACGCCGTGCGCGCGCGGAACGGGCTGTCGCTGCCGGGTGTGTTGAAGTCGCCGCGGCTGACGCGCATCTCGTCGGCGCTCTGTTCGTCGACATAGGCCAGTCCGGCCTCGATCAGGGCCTCGGCGGCGCGGTACATGAAGTCGAAATAGTCGCTGGCGTAGTAGAGGTGGCTGACGCGCTGGCCGCCGACATCGGCCTCCCAGTCGAAGCCCAGCCACTTCACCGCGTCCAGGATCGCGTCGACGTATTCCTGCTCTTCCTTCTCCGGATTGGTGTCGTCGAAGCGCAGGTGGCAGATGCCGCCGTAGTCGCGCGCCAGCCCGAAGTTCAGGCAGATGCTCTTGGCGTGGCCGATGTGCAGGTAGCCGTTGGGCTCGGGCGGGAATCGGGTGCGGATGCGTGCAGCGTCGAGCGGCCCGGCCGCATGGTGCGCCGCATCACCCGGTGAGCCGGCGAAGTGCCGGCCGGCATAGGTGCCCGCTTCGAGGTCGCGCTCGATGATGGCGCGCAGGAAGTTGCTGGGCTTGGCGTGAAGGTCGTCTTTAGCGGCAGACATGCAGGGGAATCGCTCCGGGAGTCGATCGATTCTATCGACCGGCCTGCGGGCGTAACGACTGCTTGCAGGTGCCGCGTGTTGGGTCGGTCCACCGAACGCGCCCCGGCGGCGTTGCGTTCAGGCCTGCGCCATTCTGCGCAGGCCTGCAATGAGCAAGGAGCGCACTGTGATCCGTAGGTCAACCCTCCTGATGGCAACACTGGCCTTGGCCGGCGGTCTGACCGCAGCGAGCGCTCAGGCACGCGACGTGACCTGGTCGATCGGCATCCATGCGCCGCTGCACCCCGGGGTCAGCATCGGCACCGTGATCTCGAACGCGCCCGTGTACCGGCCCGCGCCGATGTTCTACGCCGAGCCGATGTTCTACGCCGAGCCGGTGTACATGCCGGCACCGGTGTATCTGCAACCGGCCCGGGTGGTGTACATGCCGCAGCCGATGTATGCGCCGCAACGCGTGATCTATGCGCCGGTGTGGGAGCCCTCAGGGCACGGCCAGCGGCAGTGGCGCCACAAGAACCGCCATCGCGGCGAGCCCGTGATGGTGCGCTACGACCGCTGAGATGACCGCCCCAAGCTCGCTGCGCTCGCGCCCCCCGAGGGGAGCTCAGGCCGCTTGGGACGGCCCGGCGCTGGACTGAGAAGCTCAGCCCGCGGCCAGTCGTTCGCGAATGGCTTCGACGCGGGCGCGGTTGACGCCGCGGTCGCCATACCCGACGCGTGACGCCGACCTCACCTGGATCACGCCGGCGGCCGGGTCGAACCAGAATTCGACGTCGTCGACGAAGCTCATCAGCTTGGTCGTGAACTGCGCATAGAGGTAGTCGGGCCTGCGCTCGACGATGCGCGCACCGGGCATCGCCTCGATCAGCCGCGCCAGACGATCGATGGTCGCCGGACCGTCGCCGCGCAACGCCAGTGGCGCAGTTGCCGCGCGCTGTCGCTGCGGGTGGTCGGGCCACAGCGCGGCCTGGCTGCTGACGCTGTTGGGCGTCTTCGACGGTGGTTTGAGCTTGCCCTCGCGCACGCCCAGGTTGGTGGGCGCTTTGCCCGCAAACGCGCCGAGGCGCGCTGCGATCAGCACGGCGACAACGGCCGCCAGAATGACGATCAGGGCGTAGGTCACGGTGGCTTTCAACGTCGCCGGCCGCCACCGAGCAGCGAGCCGAGCACGCCGCGGATGATCTCGCGGCCCACCGCTGAGCCGACGCTGCGCACGGCACTGCGGGCCGCCGACTCGGCCAGGCCTTCGCGCTTGCCACCGCGCGGCCCTGTGGTGCCGAACAGGATGCCTCCCAGGCTGCCCATCAGGCCGCCGCCGGATTCCTGCGCGGACGGCGCGCCCTTCGTGGCGACCTCTCGCTGCATCGCTTGCGCTGCGTCGGCCGAGGCGACGCCGCGGGACTTCAACATTTCGTAGGCCGACTCGCGGTCAGCCGTCTTCTCGTACACGCCGGCCACCAGAGATGTGGCCTGCAGCGCCTTGCGCTGCACGGGCGTGATCGGCCCGATCTGGCTGCCGGGCGGCAGCACGAAGACGCGCTCGGTCACGCTGGGGCGGCCCTTGCTGTCGAGAAAGCTCACCAGCGCCTCCCCGACTGCGAGTTCGGTGATGGCGGTTTCGACGTCCAGTCCCGGATTCGCGCGCATCGTGCTGGCCGCCGCCTTGACCGCCTTCTGGTCGCGCGGCGTGAAGGCACGCAGCGCGTGCTGGACGCGGTTGCCGAGTTGCGCCAACACCGTGTCAGGCACGTCGAGCGGATTCTGGGTCACGAAGTAGACGCCCACGCCCTTGCTGCGCACCAGGCGAACGACCAGCTCGATGCGTTCCACCAGGGCCTTGGGCGCGTCGGTGAACAAGAGGTGCGCTTCGTCGAAGAAAAACACCAGCTTGGGTTTTTCGGGATCGCCGATCTCGGGCAACTGCTCGAACAGCTCGGACAGCATCCACAGCAGGAAGGTCGCATACAGCCGCGGCGAATTCATCAGCTTGTCGGCGGCCAGGATGTTGATCACGCCTTTGCCATCGACGGTTTGCATGAAGTCGTCGATGCTCAGCATCGGCTCACCGAAGAACTTGTCGCCGCCCTGGCTCTCGATCTGCATCAAGCCACGTTGGATGGCGCCGACGCTGGCCGCGCTGACATTGCCGTACTCGGTGGTGAAATCCTTGGCGTTGTCGCCCACGTACTGCAGCATCGCACGCAGATCCTTCAGGTCCAGTAGCGCCATGCCGTTGTCGTCGGCGATCTTGAATACCAGGTTCAACACGCCGGCCTGGGTTTCGTTCAAGGCCAGCATGCGCGCCAGCAGCAGCGGGCCCATGTCGGACACCGTGGCGCGCACGGGGTGGCCCTGCTCGCCGAACACATCCCACAGGGTGGACGGACAGGACATGCTTTCAGGCGCCGCCAAGCCGCGTTCGGCGATGATCTTTGCTACCTTTTCAGGCAGGGTACCCTTCTGCGTGATGCCGGTCAGATCGCCCTTGACGTCGGCCATGAACACCGGCACGCCGAGCTTGGAGAAGCCCTCGGCCAGGGTCTGCAACGTGATCGTCTTGCCGGTGCCCGTGGCCCCGGTGATCAGGCCGTGGCGGTTGGCCAGCCCGGGCAGCAGCACACATTCAACGGCGCCATGCTTGGCAACCAGGATCGGATCGGCCATCGGTCACACTCCCTCGAACTAAAATCGAACGCATCGTAAGCGCAATCAGAAAGAGTTTCCTTCATGGCCGGTCATTCCAAGTGGGCCAACATCCAGCATCGCAAAGGCCGCCAGGACGAAAAGCGCGGCAAGGCCTGGACCCGCGCGATCCGCGAAATCATGGTCGCCGCGCGCCTGGGCGGCGGTGACGCCAGCGCCAACCCGCGCCTGCGCCTGGCGGTGGAGAAGGCCAAGGCCGTCAACCTGCCCGTCGAAACAGTCAAGCGCAACATCGACAAGGCCACCGGCAACCTCGAGGGCGTCAACTACGAGGAGATCCGCTACGAGGGCTACGGCATCGGCGGCGCGGCCATCATCGTCGACTGCATGACCGACAACCGGGTGCGCACCGTGGCCGAGGTGCGCCATGCTTTCTCCAAGTACGGCGGCAACATGGGTAGCGAAGGCTCGGTGGCCTTCCAGTTCAAGCATTGCGGCCAGCTCGTGTTCGCGCCCGGCACCAGCGAAGACAAGGTCATGGAAGTGGCCCTGGACGCGGGCGCAGACGACGTGATCGCCGGCGACGACGGGTCGATCGAGGTGCTGACGCCGCCCACCGAGTTCGAAGCCGTGAAGAACGCGCTCGAAGCGGCCGGCCTGAAGGCCGAAGTCGCCGAAGTGACGATGCGCGCCCAGAGCGCGATCGAGCTGACTGGCGAGGACGCGCAGCGCATGCAGAAGCTGCTCGACGTGATCGAGGAACTCGACGACGTGCAGGACGTGTACCACAACGCCGAGATCGCCGCGTGAAAGTCCTGGTCATCGGCAATGGCGGCCGCGAGCACGCGCTGGCCTGGAAGCTGGCGCGTTCGCCCAAGGTGCAGATGGTCTTTGTGGCGCCCGGAAATGGCGGTACCGCGACCGACCCGGCGCTGCGCAATGTGCCGATCACGGAGCTCACGGCGCTCGCGGACTTTGCGACTGCCGAGCGCATTGCCTTGACCATCGTCGGCCCCGAGGCCCCGCTGGCCGCCGGAGTGGTCGACCTGTTCCGCCAGCGTGGGCTGCGCGTGTTCGGGCCGACGCAGGCGGCAGCGCAGCTCGAGAGTTCGAAGGCCTTTGCCAAGGACTTCATGCAGCGTCATGGCATTCCCACTGCGCTGTACGCCTGCTTCAGCGACGCCGCGGCGGCGCATGGGCATGTCCAGCACCATGGCGCCCCGATCGTGATCAAGGCCGACGGCCTGGCCGCGGGCAAGGGCGTGGTCGTCGCCATGACGGCCGAGGAGGCGCACACGGCCATCGACTTCATGCTCGACGGCCGCCCCGGTGCGCGCGTCGTGATCGAAGAGTTCATGGCCGGCGAGGAAGCCAGCTTCATCGTCATCAGCGACGGCCAGCGCGTGCTGCCGCTGGCCTCCAGCCAGGACCACAAGCGCATCGGCGACGGCGACACCGGCCCCAACACCGGCGGCATGGGCGCCTATTCGCCCGCGCCCGTCGTCACACCCAACGTGCACGCCCGTGTGATGCAGGAGATCGTGCTGCCGACCATCGCCGGCATGGCCGCCGACGGCCACCCCTTCAGCGGTTTTCTCTACGCCGGCTTGATGATCGATGCGGCCGGCAACCCACGTGTCGTCGAGTTCAACGCGCGTCTGGGCGACCCCGAGGCCCAGGTGCTGTTGATGCGTCTGCGCAGCGATCTGTTCGACGTCCTGATGGCGGCCACCGGCAACGCGGAGTCGCCCAGGCTCGACAGCGTGGAACTCGACTGGGACCGCCGCATCGCCCTGGGCGTGGTGATGGCCGCGCAAGGCTACCCCGGAGCCGTGCGCAGCGGCGACGTGATCACGGGCGTACCGGCGCAGACCGATGCGGCGGTCGTCTTCCACGCAGGCACCGAGCGACGCCCCGACGGCAGCGTCGTCACGCAGGGTGGCCGGGTGTTGTGCGTCACCGCGCTGGGCGACTCGGTCAAGGCCGCGCAGCAGCGCGCCTATGCCACCCTGGCGCCGATCCGCTTCGAGGGCGCGCAGTACCGCAGCGACATCGGCCACCGTGCCTTGAAGCCGCGATGACCGACCACGGCAGACTGAGCGAGCGGCCGGTCCAACTGCGCGGCAGCAGCCTGGCGCGCAGCGCCCTGCGCCTGGCCGGGTGGCGGGTGCAGTTCGACGGATTGCCCAGGCGCCAGGGGGTGCTGATCGTCTATCCGCACACCTCGAACTGGGACTTCGTGGTCGGCGTCCTGGCCAAGTGGGCGATGGGGATCCCGATCGCGTTCTGGGGCAAGCACACGCTGTTCGGGCTGCCGTTGTTCGGCCGCTGGCTGCGCTGGATCGGCGGCGTGCCGGTCGATCGCCATAACCCGACCGGCGCGGTGGCCGACATGGTCGAGCGCTTTGCCCAGGCCCGCGCCACCGATGCCTTCCTCTGGCTGGCTCTTTCGCCTGAAGGCACGCGCAGCTACCGCGACAGTTGGCGCAGCGGCTTCTACCAGGTCGCCACGCAGGCCGACGTGCCACTGGCCCTGGCCTTCTTCGATTACGCGGCGCGCGTCGTCGGCGTCGATTCGTTCATCCGCCTGAGTGGCGACAGCGAGCGCGACATGGCGGCCATTGAACAGGTGCTGGGTCAGTACCGCGGCTGCCGGCCCGAACTGGCCGCACCCGTGCGGCTACGGCGCAGCTGAGGTCTTGATGAGCCAGGCCACGCCGGTCGACGCTGCACGCAGCTACCTGCTCGGCCTGCAGCAGCGCATCGTCGATGCGCTCGAGGCGCAAGACGGGCAGCGCCGCTTCCTCAGCGACGACTGGACCAAGCCCCCCGGCGAGAGTCGATCGGCCCCCGAGACGCCTGCGGCGTCGCCCCCCCAAGGGGGTGCGCCCGGCTTGGGGCGGCCCGGCGCCGTGCTGCAAGGCGAAGGCCGGACCTGCCTGCTGGAAGAGGGCGCGCTGCTCGAACGCGGCGGTGTGGGTTTTTCGCATGTGCGCGGGCCGGCATTGCCGCCCTCGGCCACGCAGCATCGGCCCGAGCTGGCCGGCGCGCCCTTCGAGGCGATGGGTGTGTCGCTGGTGTTTCACCCGCGCAACCCCTTTGTGCCTACCGTGCACATGAACGTGCGCATGCTCGCGGCCACGCCGGGCGGCGGGGCGCCGGTGACCTGGTTCGGCGGTGGCATGGACCTGACGCCGTACTACGGCTTTGAGGAAGACGCGGCGCACTTCCACCGCGTCAACCACGATGCGCTGGCGCCCTTTGGGCAGGACAAGTACCCGCGCTTCAAGCGCTGGTGCGACGAGTACTTCTACTTGAAGCACCGCAACGAGCCGCGCGGCATCGGCGGGGTGTTCTTCGATGACTTCTCCGAACTCGGCTTCGAGCAGAGCTTTGCCATGTTGCGCGCGGTGGGCGACGCCTTCCTGCCGGCCTACCTGCCGATCGTGCAGCGCCGCCGCGACACGCCCTATGGCGAGCGCGAGCGCGACTTCCAGGCCTACCGGCGCGGCCGCTATGTCGAGTTCAACCTCGTGTGGGACCGCGGCACCCTGTTCGGCCTGCAGTCGGGCGGGCGCACCGAGAGCATCCTGATGTCGCTGCCGCCGATCGTGAAGTGGCGCTACGACTGGCAGCCCGAGCCCGGCACGCCCGAGGCGCGGCTCTACAGTGATTTCCTGCGCCCGCGGGATTGGATCGGCACGAATTGACTGGGCGCATTGCCCTGTTCGGCGGCACCTTCGACCCGGTGCACAACGCCCATGTCGAGTTGGCGCGCACGGCGCTGATCGCATTGCGCCTGGATGCGGTGCTGTGGATGCCGGCCGGCCAGCCGTACCAGAAGACGCACCAGGTCACGCCTGCGGCGCAGCGCCTGGCGATGACGTCGCTGGCCATCGCTGGCGAGGCGCGCTTCGTGCTCGACCGCCGCGAAGTCGACTGCGAGGGCCCGAGCTACACGCTGGACAGCGTGCGCGCGCTGCAGGCCGTACGGCCCGACGCGACCTGGTTCCTGCTCATCGGCCAGGACCAGTACGCTGGTCTGCACACCTGGCGCGACTGGCCCGAACTGCTCGACCGGGTCGTGCTCGCCGTCGCCAACCGGCCTGGCGTGGCGCTGCCGATCCACCCCGAGGTGCTGCTTCACCCGCACCAGACGGTGCCGCTGCCCATGCTCGACATTTCGTCGACCGACATCCGCGCTCGCGTCGCTGCGGGCTTGCCCGTCGACAATCTGGTGCCACCCGCGGTGGCACGGTATATTGACCAACACGCCCTCTACCGGGCGCACTCCGGGAACTGAATGGACATCCGCAAACTGCAACGCGCCATCGTCGATGGTCTCGAGGACACCAAGGCGCAGGACATCCGCGTCTTCGACACCGAGCACCTCTCGCCTTTGTTCGAGCGCGTGATCGTCGCCTCGGGCGCCAGCCGCCGGCAGACCCGGGCCCTGGCGGCCAGCGTGCGCGACAGCGTCAAGTCCATGGACCTGCAGGTGCTGCGCACCGAAGGCGAAGACAACGGCGAGTGGATCATCGTCGACTGCGGCGCCGCCGTGGCGCACATCATGCAGCCCGGCATCCGCGACTACTACCACCTCGAGGAGATCTGGGGCGACAAGCCGGTCAAGGTCAAACTCGACACCAAGGTCAAGGGCCTGGTCAAGGCGGCCGAGCCGGACAAGGCGCCGCGCAAGACCGCCGCAGCCAAGTCAGCGCCCAAGAAGGCTGGCGTGGCGCCCAGGAAGTCTGTTGTCGCGAAGGTGCCTGCCAAGAAGGTGCCGGCGAAGAAAGCGCCCGCCAAGAAGGCGCCCGCCAAGCGCGGCGTCTCGCGCACCGTGGGCGTGAAGAAGGCCGTGGCCAAGGTCGCCCGCAAGGTCGCCACCCCGGCCAGGAAAGCCGCCGCGCCGCGCAGCGGACGATGAAGCTGACGCTGGTCGCTATCGGCCAGCGCCCGCCGGCCTGGGCCTCAGCGGCCTTTGATGATTTCGCCAAGCGCTTTCCGCCCGAGTTCAGGCTCGAGCTGAAGGCGCTCAAGGCCGAGCCTCGCACCATGGGCAAGTCGCCACAGGCCATGATGGCCGCCGAGGCCCAGCGCATCGAGGCGGCCATGCCGAAGGGCGCGCGCCGCGTCGTGCTCGACGAGCGTGGCGAGCGGCGCAGCACCGCGCAGCTCGCCGAGCGGCTGCGCTTCTGGCTTGGCGATGGCCGCGACGTGGCCCTGATCATCGGCGGCCCCGATGGCCTGGACGCCGTGCTCAAGGCCAGCGCCGACGAGACCCTTCGCCTGTCGGACCTGACCTTGCCGCATGCCTTCGTGCGCGTGCTGCTGGCCGAGGCGCTGTACCGTGCCTGGTCCGTGACGGCAGGCCATCCGTACCACCGCGAATGAAATCGGTGCATCCGTTTGTCTATCTCGCGTCGCAAAGCCCGCGCCGCGCGCAGCTGCTGGGTCAGCTCGGTGTGCGCCATGAGTTGCTGCTGGCGTCGCAAGACGAGGATGCCGAGGCGCTCGAAGCCGAGCGCCGCGGCGAACTGCCCGCGGCCTATGTCGAGCGTGTGACGCGCGCCAAGCTGGCTGCGGCGCGTGCGCGCCTGCAAGCGCGCGGCCTGCCCGAGGCCCCGATCCTTGCCGCCGACACCACGGTGGCGCTGGGCCGGCGCATCCTGGGCAAGCCGCGCGATGCGGCTGACGCAGCAACGATGTTGTCGGCGTTGTCGGGGCACACGCATCGGGTGCTGACCGCGATTGCGGTCTCCGCGGGCCGGCGCACCCTGTTTGCGCTGAATGTGTCGCGCGTGCATTTCACGCCGCTTGCCGCGGCCGACGTCGACACGTACATCGCCAGTCGCGAGCCTTTCGGCAAGGCCGGCGCCTACGCCATTCAAGGCGGCGCGGCGGCGTGGATCCAGCGCATCGACGGCAGCTACACCGGTATCATGGGTTTGCCATTGCACGAGACCGCACGGCTGCTGCGTCAGGCCCGGGTCGTCTTCTGAATCGAGCGTCTGCATGCAAGACATCCTCATCAACTGGACGCCGCAGGAAACCCGTGTGGCCGTGGTCGAGAACGGCGCGGTGCAGGAGCTTCACATCGAGCGCACGCTCGAGCGCGGACGCGTCGGCAACATCTACCAGGGCAAGGTGGCGCGCGTGCTGCCGGGCATGCAGAGCGCCTTTGTCGACATTGGCCTGGAGCGCGCGGCGTTCTTGCACGTGGCCGACCTGCACGCCGGCTTCGCGCCGCCGGGCAACGGCGGCAGCGGCAATGCGCCCCCGCCCATCGAGCGCCTGGTGTTCGAGGGCCAGGCGCTGACGGTGCAGGTGGTCAAGGACCCGATCGGCACCAAGGGCGCGCGCCTGTCGACGCAGATCAGCCTGGCCGGGCGCATGCTGGTGCATTTGCCGCAGGACAACCATATCGGCATCTCGCAGAAGATCGGCTCGCCCGAGTTGCGCGAGCACCTGCGCCAGCGCATGGTGCTGCTGGTGGGCAAGCCCGAGGAGGGCGGCGGCGGCGGCTTCATCCTGCGCACCAACGCCGAAGAGGCCAGCGACACCGAACTCGCCGACGACATTGCCTACCTGCGCAAGGCCTGGGCGGCCGTGCGCGAGCGGGCCTACGTCTCGCCGCCTGGCACCTTGCTGCACGAGGACCTGTCGCTGGCCGAGCGCGTGCTGCGCGACCTGAGCAACGACGACACGCAAAGCATCCGAGTCGATTCGCGCCAGCAGTTCGATCACTTGACGGCCTTTGGCCGCAGCTTCACGCCCGGCTCGCTTGCCAAGCTTGCGCACTACCAGGGCGAGCGTCCGATCTTCGACCTGTGCAACATCGACGAAGAGATCCGCCGCGCGCTGGCGCGCCGTGTCGACCTGAAGAGCGGCGGCACCCTGATCATCGACCAGACCGAGGCGCTGACCACGGTGGATGTGAACACCGGCGGCTTCGTCGGCGCGCGCAGCTTCGACGACACCATCTTCAAGACCAACCTCGAAGCCGCGGGTGCCATTGCGCGCCAACTGCGCTTGCGCAACCTGGGCGGCATCATCATCGTCGACTTCATCGACATGACCCGCGAAGACCACCAGGAAGCCGTGCTCGCTGAATTCCGCAAGCAGCTCAGCAAGGACCGCACGCGCACGACGATCAGCGG
>JANOPR010000500.1:0-2518 GCA_031421955.1 Burkholderiales bacterium | reverse complement strand
CTGCGCGTTCTGCGAGTTCACCGCCGCCGCCACGTCGGCCGGCGTCACGCCCAGCGCGGCCATGCGGTCGGGCTGCAGCCACAGGCGCATCGAGTAGTCGCGCGCGCCGAAGACGAACACATCGGCCGCGCCCGGCACGCGTTTCAAGTCGTCGACGATGTTCTGCGTCGAGTAGTTCGACAGGAACAGCGTGTCGCGCGACAGGTCGGGCGAATTGACCGCCACCACGAGCAGGAAGTTGTTCGAGCGCTTGGCCACCTGCACGCCGTTGCGCCGTACTTCGTCAGGCAGGCGTGGTGTCGCCAACTGCACCCGGTTGTTGACGTTGAAGGTCGCCTTGTCGATGTCGGTGCCGACGTCGAAGGTGGCGGTGATCGTGGTCTGGCCGTTGGAGGCCGAACTCGAGTTGAAGTACAGCAGGTTCTCGATCCCCGAGAGCTGCTCTTCGATCGGCGCGGCCACGGTGCGCGCCAGCGTCTCGGCCGACGCGCCGGGGTAGGTCGCCGTGATCGTCACGGTCGGCGGCGCGATCTCGGGGTACTGCGCGACCGGCAGCGCACGCGCCGACACCAGCCCCGCGAGCACGATGATGATGGCCAGCACGGTGGCGAACACCGGCCGCTCGATGAAGAAGCGCGAGAACATCGCCGGCGCTTCAGTTCGCGGGCTTGGAGGCCGCAGCTGACGCCGCTGCGGGCGGCGCGGCTACGGCGACCTGCACCGGCGCCCCCGGACGCAGCTTCATCAGGTTGTTGGTGATGACCTTGTCGCCGGCCTCGACGCCACTGCGCACGATCCAGTCGGTGCCCAGCCATGCGCCGGTCTGCACCGGTTTGGCCAGCGCCTTGCCCTCGGGGCCGATGACCCACACGAAACGGCCCTGCTCACCGCTCATCACGGCCGACTGCGGCACCAGGAAGCCCTGCTGCTCGCCCGCGGTGATCTGCACGCGCACGAACTGCCCCGGCAGCCACTGGCCCGACGGGTTGGGCAGTTCCGCCCGCATCTGTACCGTGCCCAGCCGCGGGTCGATCATCGACGCCGCGTAATCGACCCGGCCGGTCTCTTTGGAGGGCAGGCCGTCGGCGCCGAGCAAGTGAACCTCTTTGCCGCCGCCGCGCCGCAGTTGCGCGGCTTCGTCCTGCGCCAGGGCGAAGCGAACGCGCAGCGGATGGGTCTGCACGATCGTCGTCAGCAGGCCGCCGTCGGCCGCGGCGGGCGACACCAGCGCACCCTCGTTGTGCTGCGAGCGCTGCACGATGCCGGCGATCGGCGCCGTGACATGGGCATAGCCGACGTTGAGCTGCGCCTCGCGTTGCTGTGCACGCGCGGCCAGCAGCGCGGCCTCTGCCGTCTTGAGCGTGCTGGCCGCTTCATCGGCCTCGCGCTGGCTGATGGCCCGCTCCTTGACCAGCGAGGCCAGACGGCCGTTCTCGCGCCGGGCCTGCTCCAGGCGGGCCTCCTGCTGCGCCACCGCAGCGCGGGCCGCTTCGAGCGCGATCTCGTAGGGCGCGCGCTCGATCTGGTACAGGGCGGCGCCGGCGCGCACGGGCGTGCCTTCGCGGAACAACTGCCTGTGCAGGACGCCGGCGACGCGCGCTCGAACCTCGACTTCGCGCAGGCCCTCGAGCGTGCCGACCGCCTCGACCGTCAAAGGCACCTTCTGCAGTTTGAGCTCGACGACCGTCACCGGCATCGCCGGGGGTGGCCCGCCGCCGCCGCCCGGACCGCCCGGGCCAGCGCCCTGCGCAGGGCTGCGGTTGCAAGCGGAGAGTGAAAACAGCACCAACAGCGCCGCGCAGGCCGCACGGCAACGCGCTGCCCTGGCCGAAATGAATGTCAACGGATGCTCCTCTGTGCGGCAGGCGAGCGGCCTGGGGCCGGCGCGGCTCTTGATCTGCAACAAGCGCCAAGCATAGCCAGAGATCGCAGCCTTTGCTTGACACGGCGCGCGCCCGCAGGTGCGGAGCTAGCTACGCCGCCTGAACAGGCCCAGCAAGGGCTTGACGCTGAAGCCGTGCAAGAGGATCGAGAGCGTCACCACGATCAGCGTCATCTGCATCAGTTGCAAGGCCAGCGGCGCGGCAATTCCTTGCTGAATGGCGTACATCAGGTAGTACAGCGAGCCGATGCCGCGCACGCCGAACCACGCGGTCATGCCTTGTATCTGCAACGGCGTGCGCTGGCCCCACAGGCCAACGACGACGCTGAGCGGGCGCGCGACGACAAACAGGAACAGCGCCAGGGCCACCGCGTCCCAGCTCCACGAGCTGAGGAAAAGCGAGCCTCCGACCAGCAGCACCAGGACCACTTCCGAAAGCCGCTCCAGGTGCTCCTTGAAGACCAGCGAGCCTGCGCTGACCATCGCCGGCGCCGCCTCGTCGGTCTGCGGGTCGCTGCGTGCGGCCGCGGCCGTTTGAGCCGAGGACGCCTCGTCGGGCTGCAGTGCGGCCTCGGCCTGCTTCATCTCGGTCTGGCGCAGGGCGACGGCGGCAAAGAACACCGCCAGGAAACCCCA
>JANOPR010000499.1:0-1903 GCA_031421955.1 Burkholderiales bacterium | reverse complement strand
CAGGTTGTGGCTTCGAAACCGGGCACCGTCTCGGCCACGGTGGGCACATCGGGCGCTGCCGCAGAACGTCTGGCGGTGGTTTGTGCGAGCGCGCGGATCTTGCCTTCCTTGGCCATCGGAAGGGCCGACGGCATGTAGTCGAACATCACCTGGATCTGCCCGACCACGAGGTCGGGGAAGGCAAATTGGCGGCCCTTGTAGGGCACGTGGACCATCTGCGTGCCGGTGAGTGACTTGAAGAGTTCGCCCGACACGTGCACCGAGGTGCCGATGCCCGGCGAACCGAAGCTCAGCTTGTCCGGGTTGGCCTTCATGTAGGCGATCAGCTCGGCCACGCTCTTCACCGGCAGGTCGTTGTTGACGACCAGCAGGTTGGGTGCCGACGCGATGTGCGCCACGGGCGCGAAGTCGCGCACCATGTCGTAGGGCATCTTGCTGTACAGCGCGCCGTTGATCGAGTGCGTGCCCACCGTGCCCATCACCAGCGTGTAGCCGTCGGGGGCCGACCTGGCCACCATCTCGGCGCCGATGTTGCCACCGGCGCCTGGCCGGTTGTCGACCACCACGGTCTGGCCGAGCTGGTGGCGCTCGGCGAACAGGCGCGCCAGGATGTCGGGCGCGCCGCCGGCAGGGAAGGTCACCACCAGGCGCAGCGCTTTGTTTGGAAAGCCCTGGGCGGCGGCGGCCCAGGCGGCGGCGGCGAGCCAGGCGCCGATCAAGAACGACTTGCGGTTCACTGAGTCTCCTGGAGAGCAGGGGTGCTGCAGTCTTGGGGGTCGGGTCAGGATACTGGAGGCAAGCCGCAGCCGAGACCGGGTTTTCGCCAGCGCCGCGTAAAGGGCGCGGGTCGGCTCCGCCACGGCGCCGAGCGGCGGCCCGCCCCGTATGCTGTGCCCATCCGCCCGCCCCATGACCGACGCCCAGCACCGAAGGCCGACCACCGCCACCCTGCTGCGCCGCATCGCTGCGCTGTCCGCCCCCACCACTTTGCTGGCGCTGGTGCAGGTGTTCGTGCAGTTGGCCGAGACGCTGCTGGCCTCCCGCCAGGGCACGGCGGCGCTGGGCGACACGCTGCCGTGGCGCGCGTGGTCGTCACCACCTCGGCGCTGACACCGCCGCTGGCCTGGGCCCTGGCCGAGCCCGCCGGGCTGGGGTTGGCCGGAATCGGCCTCGGCGGTGCCGTGCTGTCCTGGGCTGTGGCGCTGTGGCCGCTGACTTTCGCCGGCTGGTTCACCGGCGACGCGCCAGTGGCCACGCTGGCGGCCTCGGCGTTGCGCTTTACCGGCTTTGCCTTTGGCGGCTTCGGCCTGGGCATGGCGATGTACTTTGCCGCGCCGCAGCCACAAGGCAGCCGGGTCGCTTGCGCGACCGCTGGCCCTACAGGCCAGCCGCTGCGCGCAGCGCGGCTGCCTTGTCCGTCCGCTCCCACGTGAACTCCGGCTCCTCGCGCCCGAAGTGGCCGTAGGCGGCGGTCTTCTCGTAGATCGGGCGCAGCAGGTCGAGCATCTGGATGATGCCCTTGGGGCGCAGGTCGAAGTGCTCCTGCACCAGGGCCGAGAGCTTCTCGTCGCTCATCACGCCGGTGCCTTCGGTGTAAACGGTGACGTTCATCGGCTTGGCCACGCCGATGGCATAGGCCACCTGGATCTGGCACTGGCGCGCCAGGCCGGCGGCGACGATGTTCTTGGCCACGTAGCGCGCGGCGTAGGCCGCGCTGCGGTCGACCTTGCTCGGGTCCTTGCCCGAGAAGGCGCCGCCGCCATGCGGGCAGGCGCCGCCGTAGGTGTCGACGATGATCTTGCGGCCGGTCAAGCCGCAATCACCCTGCGGGCCGCCGACAACGAAGCGGCCGGTCGGGTTGATCAGGTACTTGGTGTCCTTGGTCAGCCAGGCCGCCGGCAGC
>JANOPR010000498.1:0-1801 GCA_031421955.1 Burkholderiales bacterium | reverse complement strand
CTGACGATCCGCACCCGCCGATCCGCACGCGCCACCGACGCCGCGCTGACCCGTGGCGCGTTCACGTACAGGCCGTCATAGCGCGCCATGATGTCGGGCGTGATCTCGTCGACCGACTCCGGCAGGAATTCCCATTCGATGCGCGAGTCACTGTCGAGCAACGCGAGCGGTCCCTGGCCGAACGACGGTTGACCGCTGCGCGTCAGCAGGTCGCGCGTCAGGCCGACCCGGAAGCGCTCCTGACCATTGCCACTCATTTGCCAGTCGCCTCGATCTGGCCGACCATACCCTTCAAAGCGAGTTCGAGCAGGCCGGTGTCGGTGCCGCCGGCGATCATGGTGTAGCCCATCTCGCGGGCCCGCGCGATCCACGCTGCGTCGGTCGCCATGAAGCCCGCCGCCTTGCCGTGGCGCCGGGCGACCTGGGCGACCTTGCGCATGGCCGCGTCGAAGCGCGGATCGTCGAACTGGCCAGGGATGCCCATGAAATTGGAGAGGTCGAAATGGCCGACCCACAGCACGTCGATGCCGTCGACCGCGGCAATCTCGTCAACCTGCTCGAGGCCGCGTTCGGTCTCGATCTGCGCGATCACCATCGTGCGCTCGTTGTAGCGGCGGATCTTCTCGCCGACATCGCCGCCAAGGTAGTCGCACTGCGCGAAGCCGAAGGCCGCGCCGCGGCGGCCGATCGGCGGATAGCGGCAGGCCTGAACGATCGACTTTGCCTGCGCTGGCGATTCCACCATCGGAATCATCACGCCGCGCGCGCCAAGATCGAGCGCCCGGGCGAGCCAGGCGTATTCGCCGCGCGGCACGCGCACCATCGGCTCGATCGGCAGGCCTCGGCAACTCGAGAACAGCCACTTCAGGGTCTCGAACCCGAGGCCCGTGTGCTCCATGTCATAGAGCACGAAGCGGCAGCCGGCATTGGCCAGGATGGCCGACATGCCCGGAGAAAAGAACTCGAAGATCATGGCGCCGGCCACCGGCTTGCCGGCCAGGACGTCCTGCTTGATCGCGTTCGGTTTCATCGAAGTCTCCCAGGCCACTTGTAGCACCACTGCAGCCGCGCGAAGCGCGCCAGCCCCGCCTACCGATCCCCCGCCGGCCCCTTGCCGCGCTGGTGTTCGAGACGGTAGCAGGCCTGGTCGAACCCGGCCGCGCCGATCGGTGCCAACGCGTTGCGCAGCGCCTGCGCCGCCTGCACCAGCGGCGGCTCAGTGCCGCCTTCGAGCAGCACGATCCAGCGCGGGATCTGGGTGCCATCGCTACGCGCGCGCTTCTCGGCCGTGTCGATGCGGCTGGTCGCGTCGTCGGCGCGGCACAGGTGCACGCCGGCGATGCCGGGCGCATCGGCCAGCACGGGCAGAAACTGTTCGCGCAGCAGCGCGCTCACCTCGTCGGCCGCGGCCTCAGTGACATCGAAGCGCAGCGTCAGCATCGCGCCGCCCTGGCCCACGCCGCCGCTGTAGATCACGCGGCAGATGCCGCGGGCGACGTTGCGGAATGAGGCCACCACCTGCTGGGTCCACGGCGTGGGGTGGTTCAGGCGCGCCAGGTAGTCGGCGCCGGCCAGCACCTCGGGGCTGTCGGCTTCGTAGAGGTTGAAGTATTCGGGCCCGCCTTCAGTGGCGATGTAGCGCCGCCCGCGCCGAAAGCCCGGGATGGCCACGCGCTCGGGCATGTGCTCGCGGTTGTGCCATTCATAGAACTCGCCCTTGGCTTCGGGCAGCAGGTCGTGCCAGATCGCCACCACACCCAACCCGGCCAGGCTCATTGCGCTTTCCCCGGCTTCGCTGCCG
>JANOPR010000497.1:0-1527 GCA_031421955.1 Burkholderiales bacterium | reverse complement strand
GACCTGCACCGCGTCGGCGGCAAGTACAGCGACGAGTGGCAGCGCATTCACCTGAACAACCCGCGCGACCTGGTGCCCGAATCGAACATGCCGGCCTACCCGTGGCTGGCCAAGACCCCGGTCGATGCGGCGGTGATGCCGGCCAAGCTGGCCGCGCTCAGGCGCTTGGGAGCGCCCTACAGCGACGCCGAGATCGCCGCGGCCAGCCAGGCCGTGATGGGCCAGACCGAGCTCGACGCCATGGTGGCCTACCTGCAGGTGCTTGGCACCACGCTCAAGTAAGGAAGGACGCGTGATGGACATCAACGATCTGCGCAGCGCCGTCACCGTGACCGGCCTGCTGCTGTTCCTGGCGCTGGTGGTGTGGGTCTACGCCGGTCGCCGCAAGAGTGCGTTCGACGCCGCGGCGCAGTTGCCTTGGGTCGGCGAAGACGACGCCCCGGCGCTGGAGAGGACCGACCATGAGTGACTTTTTCTCCAGTGGCTGGTCGATCTTCGTCGCCGTCGGTACGGTGTTGAGCCTGATCGCCTGCCTGGTGCTGCTGTTCATCGCCGCACGGCGGCGCGTGGCCAGCGGCGCGGTCGACGACAACACCACCGGCCATGTCTGGGACGAGGACCTGCGCGAACTGAACAACCCCTTACCGCGCTGGTGGATGTGGCTGTTCATCATCACCGTGCTGTTCTCTTTCGTCTACCTGGCTCTGTACCCGGGCCTGGGCAGCATGGACGGCAGCCTGAAGTGGAGCAGCGCCAATCAATACGACGCGGAACAGGCCAAGGCGCGCAACACGATGGCCGCGCTGTACGCGCGCTTCGCCAGCATGAACGAAGCCGAAATGTCGCGCGACGGCCAGGCCATGGGCATCGGCGAGCGCCTGTTCATCAACAACTGTTCCACCTGCCATGGCTCGGACGCGCGCGGCAGCAAGGGATTCCCCAACCTGACCGACAGCGACTGGTTGTGGGGCGGCTCGTTTGCCACCATCGAGCAAAGCATCACCGCGGGCCGCACGGGCGTGATGCCGCCGATGGCTGCCGCCATCGGCAGCGGTGACGATGTGCGCAACGTCGCCCACTATGTGCTCAGCCTGTCGGCAAGCCCGCACGACAACCTCTCGGCCCAGCTCGGACGCTCCAAGTTCGCCGCCTGTGCCGCCTGCCATGGCGCCGACGGCAAGGGCAACCAGGCGCTTGGCGCACCCAACCTGACCGACAAGGTCTGGCTGCACGGCTGGGGCGAGCCGACGATCGTGGCGATGATCACAGGCGGCAAGACCAACATGATGCCGGCGCATGCCGGTCGCCTGTCGGCCGAGCAGATCCGCGTGTTGGCGGCCTATGTCTGGAGTCTGTCGCAGGGCACCAAGGTGGCGGCCGCCCCGTGAAGCCCTCTGCGCCGGCCACCCCTGGCGGCGGCGAAACCATCTGGCTGTACGAGAAGCAGCAGACCATCCACGCCCGTACCGTGACCGGTTGGTTCGCCAACTGGCGCTGGGCCTTCGTCTGGGCCACGCAACTGGTCTT
>JANOPR010000496.1:0-5659 GCA_031421955.1 Burkholderiales bacterium | reverse complement strand
GGCGCGAGTCGTAGCCGGCTCTCATCATCTGCGGCAAGGCCAGCACACCCATCAGCGTGACCACGGCGCCGACGATGCCGGTGGCGGTGGCGAAGAGCGCGCAAGTGGCGAGGGTGGCCACGGCCAGCGAGCCCGGCACATGCTTGAGCGCGATCTGCAGGCTCTTGAACAGGTTGTCGAGGATGTTCGCGCGCTCGACCAGGTAGCCCATCAATAAAAACAGCGGGATCGATACCAGCGCATCGTTGTTGAGCACGGTGAAGGTGTTCTGCGTCAGCAGGTAGAACACGCGGCTGTCGAAGAAGGCCTGGCCGGCCTGGAAGTAGGCGTAATAGCCGAACCCCACACCCAGGGCCATCAGCGTGAAGGCGACTGGAAATCCGATGCAGATCGTGAAGACCAGGATGCCCAGCATGGCCAGGGCGATTGCGGGGTCGCTCATCAGAAAGCCTCCATGCTTCGCATTGCGGTATTCGCCTTGGGACGGCCCGGCGTGCTCATCGCGCCACTCCTTGTGCTGCCAAAGCGGCCGCCTTGGCAGCGTGCTCTTTGAGGATCTGGGTTTCGAGTTCTTCCACGTCGTGCAGCCGTGCCGGCCACTCGCCCACGCGCAGGCAGACGATGCAGCGCAGCACTTCGGCCACGCCCTGCAGGGCGATCAGCGCGGCGCCGAACGGGATCATCATCTTCAACGGCCAGATCGGCACGCCGGCCGGGCTGTTGACGCTGACCTCGCCGATGCGCATCGACTCGAGCCCGTAGTCGCCGCCGGCCACCACCAGGGCCAGGATGCCGGGGAAGAAGAACAGCAAGTACAGCGTCAACTCGACGACGGCCTGGTTGCGCTGCGACCACTTGCGGTAGAACATGTCGGCGCGCACATGCCCGGCGCGCGACAGCGTGTAGGCGCCGGCCATGTAGAACACCGCGCCGTACATCAGGTAGCTGAGGTCGAAGGCCCAGCTCGTCGGGTTGTTCAGCAGGTAGCGCACCGCCACTTCGTAGCAGGTGCCCAGGGTCAGGATGACGATGCACCACGCGAAGGCATGGCCGACCGTCTTGCTGAGCTGGTCGATGGCGTAAATCAGGCGGTTGATCATCGGGCTCGTCCTGGCGGCGTCGGTTCGGAAAAAAAATTGGGGCGGTCGCGGGACCGCCCCTTCGAGCCTGGGAGAGGGTGGGCTCAGACGGGCAGCTTGGTCTTGAACACGTGCTCGTAGCCGAGCGCGTAATCCGCCTCGTTGAGGAACATGTAGTAGGCCACGCGCTTGGCCCAGGCGCGCTGCGACTCGACCACGCGGGCGAAGAAGGGGTCCTCGTCGGACAGCTTCTTGGTCAGGCCGTCCCAGGCCGCGAGCTGCGCCTGCATCACCGCCTTGGGCGTGCGCAGCACGTTGACCTTGTGCTTGTCCCTGAGTTCGATCAGGTCGCGCGAGTAGTTGTCCATCGCGGTCCACCAGTTCGACGAACTCGCGGCCTCGACGCTGTAATGCAGGATCGCCTGCAGATCCTTGGGCAGCGAGTTCCACTTGGTCTTGTTGAACGAGATCTCGAAGAACTCCATGGCCTGATGGAAGCTGCCCATCATGTAGTTCTTGATCACGTCCTGGGCGCCGAAGCGCATGTCCGAGGTCGGGTTGTTGAACTCGAAGGCGTCGATCACGCCCTTTTCCAGCGCCGGGATGATTTCACCGCCCGGCAGTTGCGTGACCTTGGAGCCCATGGCCTGGAACAGGTCGGCCGCGAGGCCAACCGTGCGGTACTTCAGGCCTTCGAGCTCCTTGGCATTCGTGATCGGCTTCTTGAACCAGCCCAGCGGCTGGGTCGGCATCGGCATCGCGAAGTAGCCGACCACGTTCAGGTTGAGCTTGGCCAGCAACTCGTTGTACAGCGCCAGACCACCGCCACGGTAGATCCAGGCCAGGGTTTGCGGCGCGTCGCAGCCGTTGATCGGCCCGGAGCCGAACAGGGAGGCGACCTTGCTCTTGCCGTACCAGTACACCGGCACCGTGTGGCCGGCGTCGAGCACGCCCTTGGACACCGCGTCCATCACCTCGAAGGGCTTGACCACTGCGCCGGCGACCAGGTAGTCGATGCGCAGGCGCCCGCCAGCCATCTCGTTGACGCGCTTGACATACTCCTCGGCCATCTCGTTGAAGATGTCCTTGGCGCCCCAGGAGCCCTGCATCTTCAAGACGATCGGTGATTGGGCCACCGCGATCATCGGTGCGGCCATCGCCACGGCGCCGACTGCGCCCGTGGCGGCAGCGCCCAGGAAGCGGCGCCGAGCGGGCTGGGTGTCGACGGGCGAAATGCCCTGAGTGGGCTTGGGTGTCATCGGAGCCTCCTGGGGTGGGTAGTGACAAGCGCACGGCTCGACACCGCATGAGTGGTCTGAGCCTCACCGCGCACTATGTAAGGCTGATCGGTGCACAGCAAGCGGGTTTCCCCCGAGCGCTGTAACCGAAGGGTCGCGGGCAGATATGACCGCAGGGCACCTAATCGCACGGCGACGCCCCGTGCTGGCGCGCTCAGCGGCCCGCGATCAGCGGCGCGATCCGCTGCGCCAGGTGCGCATGCTCGGCGCGCGCCAGCAGGCCATGGCGTAGCGCGAAGTCAAGCGTCACCAGCGACGCGTCGACGGTCATCGCGTCGCCTGAGGCCAGCGCCACCGCCTCGGCGATGGGCAGCAGGCGCAGTTCGGCGACCTCGCCGTCCTGGTTGACCGGCACCAGATCGGCCGGCAGGCGCAGGTCGTAGGTGTGGACCTGCTCGTGCATGAAACCTTCTTCGATGTCGCGCATCAGCTCGATCGGCCGCCCGGGCGTCGCACCCCGCACCACTGCAGGGCTCAGGCCGGCCTCCTCGAAGCCTTCGCGAATCAGGGTCTCGTGAGGCGTCTGGCCATGCGGCACGCCGCCGCCGACCAGGTTGTCGAGCTTGCCCGGGTCGGTGGCCTTGGTCAGCGCGCGCCGGGCGATCCACAGGTGGGTGGGTTGGCCGGCGGCGTCGGCGACATAGCCGTTGGCGTGCGCGCCAAAGGTCAGCGTGCCCCAGAAGCGTGCGGCGGCGCGCTCTATCAGCGCCAACGGCGCCTGGCCCAGGCGCGTGACGATGGCGTAGCGCTCATCGCGCCAGCCGCGCACCAGGCCGGCCTCGTGCAGCGCCAGGTTGAGCGGGGCCAGCGCCGCCGTGCGCGCGGCCTGCGTGGCCAACGCGTCGGGCATGACCACCCGCTTGCCATCGTCGGACCAGCCTGGGGCCAGGCGCGCCAGCAGGCTCAGGTGGCGCCGGTCGACACTGCCGACGGTCTGGCCGGCCAGCACGAACGGCACGCGCTCGATGGCGGCGTGTCTGGCTGCAGCGAGCGCGGGCCAGCGCACCGTGCCCGCTCAGGCCGCAGCGCGGGCGTCGTGCGGGTTGCGCCAGCGCAGCAGCAGTTCCTGCCACTTCGCGCGCGCCGCAACCAGGTGGCGGGCCTTGACATGGCCATAGCCGCGAATGTTCTCGGGCACGCTGGCGATCTGCACGGCCAGGGGCAGGCGGGCCGCGTCGAGGGTGCCCAGCAATTCGTCGATGCTGTCGCGGTACTCACCGATCAGGGCGCGTTCGGTGCGCCGCTCGTCACTGCGGCCAAAGGGGTCCAACGGCGTGCCGCGCAGGCCTTTGAGTTTGGCCAGCACGCCAAAGACGCTGCGCATCCAGGGGCCGAAGGGCCGCTTGATCAGCTCGCCTTTGTCGTTCTTCTTCGCAATCGCCGGCGGCGCCAGGTGGTGCACCAGCCTGTAGTCGCCTTCGAACATCGCGGCGATCCTGGTCGTGAACGCCGGGTCGGTGTGCAGGCGCGCGACCTCGTATTCGTCCTTGTAGGCCATCAGCTTGAACAAGTAGCGGGCCACGGCTTGGGCCAGCTGGGTGCTGGCCAGCGGGGCTTCGGCTGCGCGCACCTTGTCGACGAAGGCCTTGTACTGCGCCGCATAGGCCGCGTCCTGGTAGCCGGTGAGGAAGTCCACGCGCTTGGCGAGCATCTCGTCGAGCGAGGGCTTCCTGACGAACTCGATCACCTGTGCGGCGCGAAACAGGGCCTGCACCGAGGCCAGGTCGTGCGCCGCGTGACGGCCCCAGGCAAAGGCGGCCTTGTTGTTCTCGACCTGCACGCCGTTGAGCTCGATGGCGCGCATGAGCGCGGCATGCGACAGCGGCACGCGACCCTGCTGCCAGGCATAGCCCAGCAGCAGCGGGTTGGTGTAGATCGAGTCGCCGACCAGGTGCACGGCGACCTGCTCGGCGTCGAAGGCGCCGACCAGGGCCTCGCCGACGCTGGCCTTGACCGCGGCTTCGCAATGGCCGCCCGGGAACTGCCAGTCGGCGTTCTTGACGAACGCGGCCGTCGGCGTGCCGTGGGTGTTGAGGGCGACATAGGTGCGGCCCTCCTGCATCACGGCCAGCGTGTATTTGGCCGCGCCGACGATGGCGTCGCAGGCGATCACGAGGTCGGCCTTGGCGGTGTCGACCTTGGTCGTGAAGATGGCGTCCTGGCGATTGGCGATCTGGATGTGGCTCCAGGTCGCGCCGCCCTTTTGTGCCAGACCGCCGGCGTCCTGTGTCACGACGCCACGGCCTTCGAGGTGCGCGGCCATGCCGAGCAACTGGCCGATGGTGATGACGCCGGTGCCGCCGACGCCGCCGACGACGATGCCCCAGGCGGTTTGCGCCAGCGGCAGGCTCGGCTCGGGCAGGGCCGGCATGCTGGCCAGGTCACCCTGCTGCTGCTTCTTCGGCTTCTTCAGCTGCCCACCCTCGACCGTGACGAAGCTCGGGCAGAAACCCTTGACGCAGGAGTAGTCCTTGTTGCAGGTGTTCTGGTTGATGCGCCGCTTGCGCCCGAATTCGGTTTCGACCGGCTCGACCGACAGGCAGTTGCTCTGAACGCTGCAGTCGCCGCAGCCTTCGCAGACCAGCTCGTTGATCACCACACGCTTCTCGGGGTCGGGCATCTTGCCGCGCTTTCTGCGGCGGCGCTTTTCGGTGGCACAGGTCTGGTCGTAAATGATGACCGTGGTGCCTTTCAATTCGCGGAACTCGCGCTGGATGCGATCGAGCTCGTCGCGGTGCTGCACCGTGACGCCCACGGCCAATGGCACGCCGGCGTACTTCTCGGGCTCGTCGGTCACGATCACGAGCCTGGCCACGCCTTCGGCGACCAGGCTGTTCATGATCTGCGTCACCGAGTGGCCTTCAGGGCGCTCGCCGACCTGCTGGCCGCCGGTCATGGCCACGGCGTCGTTGTAGAGCACCTTGTAGGTGATGTTCACGCCCGCGGCGATGCTCTGGCGAATGGCCAGCGAGCCGCTGTGGAAGTAGGTGCCGTCGCCGAGGTTGGCGAAGATGTGCGGCTCGGTGGTGAAGGGCTGCTGGCCGACCCAGGCCACGCCTTCGCCGCCCATCTGGCTGAAGGTGGTCGTGCTGCGGTCCATCCATACCGCCATGAAGTGGCAGCCGATGCCGGCCACGGCGCGTGAGCCTTCAGGCACGCGCGTGCTGGTGTTGTGCGGACAGCCCGAGCAGAACCACGGCGCGCGCTCGCCGGTGTTGGCGACGGTGGCGGCCAGCGCCTTCTCGCGCGCTTCGATGACCGCGATGCGCGCGTCCATCTTCG
>JANOPR010000495.1:0-12033 GCA_031421955.1 Burkholderiales bacterium | reverse complement strand
TATTGGGTATGCCGGGCGCGTCTCGCGTGGTCAGGGTCGCGCCGCCACCCTGGACCGGCGCCGAAGTTCCTGGAACAGCCCTGGCGGCGCTGGATCGCGCACCACCGCTGAGCGACCGGGCATGCGCGCCGCAACACAGGCGGCGCGCATGCGCGGCGGCCTGATTACTTCTTCGCCAGGAACCCGGCCTCGGTCATGAGTTGCAGGTGGGTGGCTTCGGCAGCAGCCAGCCACTTGACGAATTCAGGACCGGCCAGCGCCGTTGTGTTGAAGGCACCCTTCTCCATGAAGTCCTTCCAGTCCGGCGTGTCGCGAACCTTCTTCAGCAGGTCGTTGTAGTACGCGACCTGGTCCGGCGTCACGCCCGGCGCCATGAAGATGCCGCGCAGCAGCCCGCAGTCCGAGGGCACACCCGACTCCTCGCAGGTCGGGATGTCGCCCCAGCACATCGTGTCGGTGACGTTCTCCTTGTATGGCATGCGCGTATCGTCGAACACGCACAGCGGGCGCAGCGCGCCGGCACGCCACTGGGAAACGGCCTCGATCGGGTTGTTGACCGTCGAGTCGATGTGCTTGCCCACGAGCTGCACCGCCACCGCGCCGCCGCCCTGGAACGGGATGTAGATGAACTTGGTGCCGGTGGCTTTTTCGAGACCGACGGTGATGATCTGGTCTTCCTGCTTGGAGCCGGTACCGCCCATCTTCATCTTGTTCGGGCCCGCGGCCTTGACCGCGGCGATGTAGTCCTTGGCCGTCTTGTAGGGCGTCTCGGCGTTGACCCAGAGGACGAACTGGTCCAGGGCCAGCATCGTGACCGGGGTCATTTCCTTCCAGTTGAAGGGCACCCCGGTGGCCATCGGCGTCGTGAACAGGTTGGACAGGGTGATGATGAGCTTGTGCGGCTCGCCCTTGGCTTCCTTGACGTCAATGAAGCCTTCGGCGCCTGCGCCGCCGGCCTTGTTGACGACGATCATCGACTGCTTCATCAGCTTGTGCTTGACGATGATGCCCTGAATGAGGCGCGCCATCTGGTCGGCGCCGCCGCCGGTGCCGGCCGGCACCACCAGCTCGACCGGCTTGCTGGGTTCCCAGGCCAGCGCCGGGGCGGCCGCGGAAATCGCGCCTGCCGCCAGCGCCAATGTGGCCATGCGCAATACCGAGCTGCCGCGTGTGATTGGTCCGAGGTTGATCATCTTGACTCCTGTCAGTGCAATGAGAGAGAGAAGCCGCCGCGTCGTGCGATGGCCGGGCAATTTATAACGCCCGCGGATGGTGCGACGCCGACTTGCGAAAACGATTGACCGCAGTCAACTTCCGTGGAATCGCCGCGCCGTGTTAACGCGACTAGGGCAATCACCTACGTAGGACTGCTGAGAACCAGGTTAACGCGGCGCCGACAGCGCGTTGCTGACCAGGCGCGACGTGATGTCGACAATCTGGATCATGCGGTCGTAGGCCATCCGTGTCGGGCCGATCACGGCCAGCGTGCCGACCACCTGGCCGTCGACCTCGTAGGGTGCGCTGACCACCGAAAGCGCCTCGAACGGTACGACCTGGCTTTCGCCCCCGATGTAGATGCGCACGCCCTCGGCGCGGCTGCTGACATCCAGCAGGCGCATCAGCTGGGTCTTCTGCTCGAACAGGTCAAACAGCTTGCGCAGCGAACCCATGTCGTTGCCGAAGTCCTGCACCGCCAGCAGGTTGCGCTCACCGCTGACCACCACCTGCTCGGTCGTCTCGGTCATGGCCTCGGTGCCGGCCAGCACCGCGGCCTGCATCAGGGCAGCGATCTCGCTGCGCAGCGACTCGACCTCGCGCTGCAGGCGCTCGCGCACGGCGTCCAGCGTCAGGCCGGCGTAGTGGCTGTTGAGGAAGTTGCTGGCCTCGACGAGTTCGGCCTGCGAGTGGTCGCGCGCAGTCATGATCACGCGGTTCTGCACGTCGCCTTCGGGCGAGACCATGATCAGCAGCACGCGGCGCTCGCCCAGGCGCAGGAACTCGATGTGATGGAACACGCCGGCCTTCTTCGGCGCCGTCACCACCCCGACGAAATGCGACAGGCTCGACAGCAGGTGCGCCGCGTTGGCGATCACGCGTTGCGGCTGGTCGGGCTGCAGCTGCCCGCGCACCTCGGACATCTCGGGCGCTACGCGATCACGCTCGAGCGTGCGCGCCGTCAGCATGGTGTCGACGAACAGCCGGTAACCGCGTGCGGTCGGCACCCTGCCCGCGCTGGTGTGCGGGCTGGCGATCAAGCCCAGCTCTTCCAGGTCGGCCATCACGTTGCGAATCGTCGCCGGGCTCAGTTCAAGGCCTGAAGCCTTGGACAGGGTGCGCGAACCCACCGGCTGACCGTCGGCGATGTATCGCTCGACCAGCGCTTTGAGCAGGGTTTTGGCTCGGTCGTCCATGGCTTGAAATTGATTGTAGGACTGCACTCCGGCTGGGTCTTGCGGGTCAGGCCCTATGGTGTAATTCTTCGCATGGCCAAGCCCTTCCGTCATGTCGCGATCGTGGGCAAGCACCAGGCGCAGGGCATGCGCGAGTTGCTCGGCGAACTGGCGCAGTTCCTGACGGGCGAAGGCCTGCAGGTGTCCATCGAGGCCGCGACCGCGCTGAACACGGGACTCAGTGGCTACGGCTCGTTGCCCATCTCGGCGCTGGGCGCTGAATGCGACCTCGCAGTCGTCGTCGGCGGCGACGGCACGATGCTCGGCATCGCGCGTGAGTTGGCGCGCCACGACATCCCGCTGGTGGGCATCAACCAGGGGCGCCTGGGCTTCATCACCGACATCCCGGTCGGCCAGTTCCGCGAGGCGCTGGCGCCGATGATCACGGGCGACTTCGAAGAGGAGCACCGCTCGATGCTCGAGGGCGGGGTCTGGCGCGAGGGCCGGTGCATCTTCGAAGGCCTGTCGATGAACGACGTGGTCGTCAGCCGCGGCGCCACCGCGAGCATGGTCGAGTTGAAGATCGACATCGGCGACGAGTTCGTCGCCAACCTGCGCGCCGACGGCCTGATCGTGGCTTCGCCCACCGGCTCCACCGCCTACGCCCTCTCGGCCGGCGGGCCGATCCTGCACCCCGGCATCGGCGGCTGGGTGCTGGTGCCGATCGCCTCGCACACGCTGTCGAATCGGCCGATCGTGTTGCCCGACCACGGCGAGGTGTGCATCGAAATCGTGGCCGGCCGCGACGCCTCGGCCAACTTCGACATGCAAAGCCTGGCCAGCCTGCTGCACGGCGACCAGGTGCGAGTTCGGCGCTCGCAGCACAAGGTGCGTTTTCTGCATCCGCGCGGCTGGAGCTACTACGCCACGCTGCGGCGCAAATTGCGCTGGTACGAAGGGGTGGTGTGACCCCCCCCGTAGCGACATCGGCGCTCACCCCAGGGCGCAACGCCAGTGGCCCGGCGGAGCCGGTTCCACGGCGTCCGCTCGGGGGCGGCCGATTCATGCGTCGAAGGCGCCAGCGCGGCGCCATGGGCCACTGAGATGCTGCGTCGCCTGTCGCTGCGCGACTTTGTCATCGTGCCCTCGCTCGAGGTCGAGTTCGGCGCCGGGTTCACGGTGCTGACTGGCGAGACCGGCGCGGGCAAGTCGATCCTGGTCGACGCGCTGCAACTTGCGCTGGGCAGCCGGGGCGATGTCGGCGTGGTGCGCGAAGGCGCGGGCCGTGCCGAGATTGCCGCAGAGTTCGATGCGCCTGCTTCGCTGGCGGCCTGGCTTGAGGCGGGCGGCTTCGATCCGGACGAGGCGCTGCTGCTGCGCCGCGCCATCGACGCCCAGGGCAAGAGCCGGGCCTGGATCAATGGCAGCCCGGCCACGATTGCGCAGTTGCGCGAAGCCGCCGACCATCTGCTCGAAGTCCATGGCCAGCATGCCTGGCAGAGCCTGACGCGGCCCGCAGCCGTGCGCGAAATGCTCGATGCGCAGGCCGAAGTGGACAGCCGCCCGCTGGCCGCGCTGTGGTCACAGTGGAAGGCGGCCGGCGCCGCGCTCGAGCGCGCGCGCAGCCACAGCGCCGACATCGAGCGTGAGCGCGAGCGCCTGGCCTGGCAGGTCGGCGAGGTCGAGCGTCTGGCGCCCGTTGATGGCGAGTGGGACGAGTTGAACGCCGAACACGAGCGCCTGGCGCATGCCCAGGCGCTGATCGACGCGGCGCGCATCGCGCTCGATGCGCTTGGCGATGCCGAACCGAACGCTGCCGCGCTGGCCCAGCAGGCTGTCCATGCGCTGGCCGACGTGGCGCGATTCGACGCGCGGCTCGCGCCCGTGCTTGACGTCGTGCAGGGCGCCCAGGCGCAATTGCGTGATGCGGCGCACACGCTGTCGGGCTACTTGCAACACACGGACGTCGACCCGGCGCGCCTGGCCACGCTCGACGCGCGCCTGGCGGCCTGGATCGGCCTGGCGCGCCGTTACCGCCGCTCGCCGCAGGACATGGCCAGTCAGTTGCAACAGTGGCAGCAGGAGTTGCAGGCCTTGACCGCCGCCACCGACACCGCCGCGCTCGAGCACAGTTTGCTCGACGCCGAGCGCGCCTGGCGCGACGAAGCCCGGCGCGTCAGCGCGCTGCGCGCGCACGCGGCACCCAGACTGGCCGACACCGTCACGCAGGCGATGCAGCAGCTCGGCATGGCCGGCGGGCGTTTCGAAGTCGCCCTGGAGCCGCAGGCCGAGCCGCAGTCCTTCGGCCTGGAGTCGGTGGAACTGCGCGTCGCCGGCCACGCCGGCAGCACGCCGCGCGCGCTGGCCAAGGTGGCCTCGGGCGGCGAGCTGTCGCGCCTGGCGCTGGCGATCGCCGTGACCACCGCGCGCGACGCGGCAGGCGGCGCCGGCACCCTGATCTTCGACGAAATCGATGCCGGCATCGGCGGCGCGGTGGCCGACACCGTAGGCCGGCTGATGAAGCAGCTCGGTCGTGAGCGTCAGGTGCTGGCGGTCACGCACCTGGCCCAGGTGGCCGCGTGCGCCGATCAGCACTTTGTCGTCTCGAAGAGGCTACACGCCAAGGGCAGCGCGGTCAGCGATGTGGCGCTGCTGCAGGGCGAGCAGCGCGTGGCCGAGGTGGCCCGCATGCTCGGCGGCGAACGCCTGGCCACCAGCCTGGCGCATGCACAGCAACTCATCGAACATGCGACGACGGCCGCGCCCGCGCCCGGCAAGACCCGCCGCAGCCGGGCTTGAACATGATCATCCGCGCCTCCGAAACTGCGCCGGCCGCCGAACACAAGCTGGTGTTGATCACGGGGATCTCGGGGTCGGGCAAGTCGATTGCGCTGCATGCGCTCGAAGATGCCGGGTTCTTCTGCGTTGACAACCTGCCGCCCGAGTTGCTGCGCGACTTCGTGCGGGTGGAGCGCGCGCGCCATGGCGGCATCCGGCGCGTCGCGATCGCGGTCGACGTGCGCAGCGCAGAATCGCTGCCGCACCTGCTGCCGCTGATCGACGAGATCCGCAGCGAAGGCGTGACGATCCAGGCCTTTTTTCTCGACGCCAGTACCGAAGCCCTGGTGCGCCGGTTCTCCGAAACGCGGCGGCCGCATCCGCTCACCGCCGACGGCGGCGCCGCCCAGCCTGCGTTGACCGAAGCCATCGAGCTTGAGCGCGAGTTGCTGGCCGAGTTGCGCGAGGCGTCCACCGTGATCGACACCAGCCAGCTGCGCGCGGCACAGTTGCGCCTGTGGGTGCGCCAGGCCGTGGCGGCGGCACGTTCGGAGCTGACGCTGGTGTTCGAGTCCTTCGCCTACAAGCTGGGCGTGCCGCTCGACGCCGACTATGTGTTCGACCTGCGCGTGCTGCCCAACCCGCATTACGTTCGCGAGCTGCGGCCCTTGACCGGCCGCGATGCCGCGGTGGCGGCGTTTCTCGAGGCGCAACCCGAGGTCGGCGAGATGCTGACGCAGATCGAGACGTTCCTGGCGCGCTGGCTCGACGCCTTCATCGACGACCACCGCAGCTACCTCACCGTAGCCGTCGGCTGCACCGGCGGCCAGCACCGCTCGGTGTACGTCGCCGAGCAACTCGCGGCGCGCTTTGCGTCGCGCGCCACGACCCTGGTACGCCACCGAGAGCAGGACGCACGCGCGTGACGCCTGGGCCTGGCGCGGCGCCAGTGGAGCTGCCGCTGTTTCCCCTCAGGAGCGTGCTCTTCCCCGGCGCGCTGCTGCCACTCAAGGTTTTCGAGGCCCGCTACCTCGATCTGGTCGGCCGCTGTCTGCGCGCGAGTGCGCCGTTCGGCGTGGTTTGCCTGCGCGAGGGCGCCGAGGCCGGCCGCGACGCCGTGCGCTTCGAGCGCGAGGGCGTGCTGGCCCGCATCGACGACGTCGACGCCGAGCAGGCGGGCATCCTGCGCGTTCGTTGCCGCGGCACGCAGCGCTTCGTGATCGATGGCGAGCCGCGCCGGCAGCGTGACGGCCTGTGGGTGGCCGACGCCAGACTGCTTGCGGACGACGACGCCGCCGCGCCAGAGGCCGCGCTGCAACCCACGGTGCAGGCCCTGGTCAGCGCCATCGGCAAGCTGCGGGAGCAGGGCAACACGCCCTTCGGCGAACCCTATCGCTTCGACGACGCAGGCTGGGTGGCCAACCGCTGGTGCGAGATCCTGCCGATCCCGCTGACCGCCAAGCACCGCTTGATGGTCCTGCCTGAGCCGCAGTTGCGGCTGCGTCTGGTCGACGAGTATCTTCGCGGCAAGGGCCTGGTCTAGACCAGCAGCTTGCGCACCGGCGCGGGCAGGCCGAGCCGCAGCGCCTGCTCGCGCGAGAACCAGCGCCCTTCTGGCAGTTCGGCCTGCACCGCCGCGCGGCGCACCGCTGACATTCGCGCCGGAAGCCTATGGCGCCAGGGCTGAAGGTGCCAGTCGAAGTGAGTCAGCGCGTGATCGATCGCAGCCAAGGGTTCCCCGCGGCCAGGCCAGCCGGCGGCCAGCGCGCACAACTCATCGATTTCGGCGTAGAGCGGCAGGGCCCAGAGCCCGGCCCAGACACCTTGCGCCGGCCGCTGGACCAGCCACAGCCGATCACCGTCGCTGAGCCACAGCATGGCGTTGCTGCGCTGCGACCGCTTGAGGCGCCGTGTCCGCACCGGGTAGCGCTCGGGCACGCCCTGTTGGTGTGCGGCACAAGCGTCCTGCAGCGGGCAGGCTTGGCAATTCGGCTGGCGTGCGCTGCAAATCGTGGCGCCCAGGTCCATCAAACCCTGGGTGTAGGCCTCGATGCCGGCCGCAGGCAGCAGCGCCTGGGCGCGCAGCCACAGTGCGCGCTCGTGGCGGGCGAGCGCCAGGTCCTCGCCGAACCCGAGCACGCGTGTGAGCACGCGCTTGACGTTGCCATCGAGAATCGCCGCGCGCTCGCCGTAACAGAAGGCCGCAATCGCCGCGGCCGTGCTGCGTCCGACGCCGGGCAGTTCGACCAGTGCCGCGGCGCTGGCCGGAAAGACCGCACCGTGCTCGGCCACCACGACCTGCGCACAGCGATGCAGGTTGCGCGCGCGGCTGTAGTAGCCCAGCCCACTCCACAGTGCCAGCACATCGTCCAGCGACGCCGCAGCCAGCGCGCGCACATCGCCAAACCGCGCCAGAAAGCGTGGGTAGTAGTCGAGCACGGTCGCCACCTGCGTCTGCTGCAGCATGATCTCCGACAACCAAACGCGGTACGGATCGCGAACACCTTGCCACGGCAAGTTGTGGCGGCCGTGGCGCCGCTGCCAGTCGATGACGCGGGCTGCCAACTCGCCGCCGGCCGGTACGCGGGTCGCCTGCGAGCCACGCCACCTGGCCATCGAACCGCTCGACGCCGCCTCGAGCAACGTGGCCGTCGGCTCGCCGCGATCCTCGGTCACGCCGCGGCGCTGCGCGAGGCCACCAGCGACAGTGCCGGCGTGGCGCGGGGTGGCGCGGCGTCGGGGGCCGGCAGCTGCGCGCTCGCAGCGGCGGTCAGCGCGGCCGTGATCTCGCGCACGCGCCCGGCCAGATGCTGCCAACGCGCGTCCTGCGACTCCAGATCGCCGATGCGGTGGTCAAGGTCACCGGCAGCGGCCTGGATGCGCTCGAGTCCGTCGCGCCGACGCTTGAATGCGCGGCGACGGTCACGCAGCTGAGAGTCAACCTGGTTGGACGCCGACTTGTGCCACAACTCGACCTCACCGCTGGCGTTCTCGAACGCCATGCGCAACTTGGACACCAGCATGCGCCGGAACTGCTCCATGAAACGCGGTTCGGCCAGGCGCAAGGCCTGTGACAGACCAAGGTACTGGGCGTAGCTGCGCTCGATCAGGGCCAACTCGCGGTCGCAGCGTTCGAGCGAGGGCAGCCGGGTCAGGGCCAGCGCGAAACCGTATTCGCTGTTGAGCTGGCGAAAACTCGCCTGCAGCATGTCGTTGATCTCCTGGCCGCGCGTGCGCGCCAGCGTCAGGCGGTCGCGGAGTCGGGCGCACAGCGCGATAAAGGCCTTCTTGGCACCCAGATTGAACAGCGTTGCGCTGGCCTGGCGCTGCATCAGCGCCACTTCGTCGCGCAGTTGGTCGCTCGACAGGCCAATCAACAGATCGCGCAACATGCGCGCGTGCACAACGCGCAAGGCGGCCAGGCGCTCGGTGCAGCGCTCGAACTCGACCATCTCGAGGTCGACGCGTTCGATCATCAACTGCACCTTGCCACCGTTCTTGCCGCGCAGGCCGCGCAACTCGAGCATCTGTTCGGCCACCAGGCGGCGTTGGTCGGACAGGCGGCGGGTGGCCTGCTGCTCGACCGCCTGCGCCGTGTCGGCCACCAGCCGCTCGACGACTTCGCGCCGGCGCGGCAGAAGTTGCGTGACAAGCGCGTCCTCGAGCACCGGCAGGCGGCTGGCTTCGAGAGCACCGGCATCGCCATCGATGCGGCCGGTCAACGCCTGCCGCGCGGACAGTGGAAAGACCCGCTCGCGCTCGACGCCCAATGTCGTCGCGGCGTTGCGGCATTGCTGCTCGATCTGCTCACGAACCGCCTGCTCTGACAGCAAGGGGTCGGCGAGCGCATCGACCTTGTTGAGTACGACGAAGCGCGTCATCGCCTGGCCGCCCAAGTGGTCGCGCCACACCGCCAGGTCGGACTTGGTCACGCCCGTGTCGGCACCGAGGATGAAGACCACGGCATGGGCGGCCGGCAACAGCGAAAGCGTCAGCTCGGGCTCGGCGCCGATCGCGTTCAGGCCCGGGGTGTCCAGGACCACCAGACCGCGTTTGAGCAGCGGATGCGGGTAGTTGATTGCGGCGTGGCGCCAGGCAGGGACCTCGACCAGGCCGTCGGCGACCAGCGGCGGGTTGTCCTGCGGCGCGTCGTCATGCCAAAGGCCCAGTGCGCGCGCCGTATCAATCGAGACCGCCTTCGTGCGCGTGACCTCGCTCAGCGCATCAGCCAGGCGATCAGGGGACTCGGCATCGAGGCGAACCCGCGTCCACAACTCCGGCCGCTCGCGCAGGTCGGCCAGCGACTGCGGCTCCAGCCGGGTGTCGATCGGCAGCAGTGCCAGCAACGCGGGCGTGTTGGGCTCGTAGCCCAGTTCGACCGGGCACATCGTCGTGCGGCCCGGCGTGGCGGGAAGGATGCGGCGGCCCGTGTCGGCAAAGAAGATCGCGTTGATCAGTTCGGACTTGCCGCGCGAAAACTCGGCCACGAAGGCTACGCACAGGCGGTCCGACGCCAGGCGCTCGCGCAATGCGCTCAGGTTGCGCTCGCAGGTGTCGTCCAGCAAGTCGTGCTCGAGCAGGAAGCGCAACAGGTCGGCAGCCTGGCGGTCAAGGCCACGGCGCCATACGGCCAAAGCGTCGAGTTGACCTGCGAGGGAGAGTTCCATGCTGAACAGCCTGGGGCAATCGAACCACGCCACGCTGGCGCCGGGGCATCGTAGCGCAAGGCACCTTGTTGCAGCAGCAGGCGATACATCTGCTGACAGCCGCTGACCACAGGTCGTGCTGCTTGTCGCGAATGGGCTGGGCCGTATCAGCGCTTCTGGCAGCTCGGGCAGAAAAACGTCGAGCGCTGACCTTGCAGGAAGCGGCGCACCATGCCACCGCAGCGCGCGCAGGGCAGGCCTTCGCGGCCGTAGACATGGGCTTGGCGCTGGTAGGCGCCGTCCGCGCCATGGGCATCACGAAAGTCCCGCAGCGAAGAGCCCCCCATCGCCAGCGCCCGTGCCAGCGTGTCGCGCACGGCAGCCAGCAGGCGCTGAGCACGAGGGCGCGACAAGCGGCAGCTGCGTGTACGTGGGTCAATGCCGGCGGCGAACAACGCCTCGCAGGCATAGATGTTGCCCGCGCCGACGACGACGTCCCCTGCCAGCAAGACCTGTTTCACCGGCGCACGGCGGGTTTGCAGCGCGGCATGAAAACTGGCCGGCGTCAGGGTCGGGTCGAAGGGCTCAGGCCCCAGCCGCGCCAGCAGCGTCGCCGCGGGGGGCCGGTCGAGTGCGGGCGACCAGACCACGGCGCCGAAGCGACGCGGGTCGGTCAGGCGCAACGCGCCGCGCGATGTGACGAGATCGAAGTGCTCATGGCGGCCCGGGGGTGCCAGCGCAGCGGCCTCGCAGAACGCCAGCGACCCAGACATGCCCAGGTGCAGCAGCAGCCCGCCCGCAGAGCCGGCGGTGGCGTCGGCCAGCGGCAACCAAAGGTACTTGCCACGCCTTGTGGCCAGGCCGACCGTCTTGCCGACAAGGCCGGCAGGCCGGCAGCCCAGCGGCCAGCGCAACGGCAACCCGACGCGCACGGCAAGTACTTTCGCGCCCGCGATGCGCTCGGCAAAGCTGCGACGCGTGACTTCTACCTCGGGCAATTCGGGCATGGCGGCGATGATAGGAGGCCTGACGTTGAACGTCGGCACGCAGGTGTGCTCCAAGTGCTTGCCTAGAATGCCCAGAATCGCGAAGGACTCCGATGCCCGCTCCCGCCCATGCCCGTCTTCGCGCCCTGCACGTCCGCCGTCTGCTGACACTGACGATCCTGGCGCTGACCGCGTCGGCCGCGCCGGCGCAGACGCCAGGCGCCGCAGCTCCCGCGCGCGCAGCGAGCGAGCCGCAGTCGGCCCCGCAGTCGGCACTGGATGCGCCCCTCTTCTACCAACTGCTGATCGGCGAGATCGCACTCAGCGCCGGCGGAGCCGGGAACGCCTACTCGGTACTGCTGGACGCGGCACGCCGAACGCGTGACGAGGCGCTGTTCAAGCGCAGCGTTGACGTCGCGCTGCAGGCACGAGCCGGCGACCAGGCGCTGGCCGCGGCACGCGCCTGGCGGCAGGCCTTGCCGCAGTCGCTGGAAGCCCTGCGCCACGAACTGCAATTGCTGGCCGTGCTGAATCGAAGTGCCGAGCTGGCCGAGCCGCTGAAGCTGCTGCTGGCGCAAACGCCAGAAGCCGAGCGCGCGTCAACGATCGCGGCGCTGCCACGCCTGTTCCTGCGCGCCAGCGACAAGCCGCAGGCTGCCAGCCTGCTCGAAGACCTGCTCCAGCCCTACACCCTGGCGCCGCACGCGAGCAAGGTGCGCGGCGCCGCGCGTGTGGCCAGCGGTCGTACCTGGCTGCAGGCCGCAGACAACGCGCGCGCCGTGTCGCAGGCCGAGCGGGCGCTGGCGGACAACCCGACAGCAACCGACGCCGTGCTGCTGGCCCTTGAGTTGATGCCCTCCGCGGCCGGTGCCGAAAAGCTGGTCACGGACTACCTGCGACGCCCGGGCGCAGACATCGCGGTGCAACTGGCGTATGCGCGCGCACTCGGCGCCGCGCAGCGCTACGTCGACGCGATCGCTCAACTGAAGTCCGTCACGCGTGAGAAGCCGAACCTGCCGGTCCCGTGGCTCACGCTGGGCGCGCTGCAGCTCGAATTGCGCCAGATGCGCGATGCCGACGCCTCACTGCAGCGCTTCCTCGCGGTCCACACCGCGGCGGCCGCGGGCCCGGACGCTGAGGCGGACGACGATGACGAGGCCATGCGTGGCAACGATGGCGGCCTGACCCAGGCCCTTCTGATGCTGGCCCAGGCCGCTGACCAGCGCGGTGATG
>JANOPR010000494.1:0-4883 GCA_031421955.1 Burkholderiales bacterium | reverse complement strand
GTTTGCACTGTTCCGCTTCTTCGACGCGGTCAAGCCGGGGCCGGTACGTTGGGCCGACCGCCTGTTCAAGAACGCCCGCGGCTGGCGCCAGGGCTGGGGCATCCTGTTCGACGACCTGGTGGCTGTGCTGTGCACGCTGCTGGTGATTGCGCTGTGGCGCTTCGCGTGGGCCGCATGATCGACGACGAAGCCCTCGCAGGCGTCGCAGGCTTGGCCGATGTCTTGCGGGCCAAGGGCTGGCGCCTGGCTGCGGCCGAAAGCTGCACGGGCGGCCTGTTCGCCGCGGCCTGCACCTCGCTGGCCGGATCGTCGGACTGGTTCGAACGCGGCTTCGTCACCTACAGCAATGCGGCCAAGACCGAACAGCTCGGCGTCGAAAGTGTGCTCATCGCCGCGCATGGTGCGGTCAGCTCCGAGGTCGCGCGGGCCATGGTGGTGGGCGCATTGGCGCACTCGCCGGCCGACGTGGCCGTGGCGGTCACGGGTATCGCCGGCCCGGGCGGCGCGGTGCCCGGCAAGCCGGTCGGCACCGTCTGGCTGGCGCTGATGCGGCGCGGCAGCGCGCCCGTGCTCGAACGGCTGCAACTCCAAGGCGACCGCACCCATGTGCGCGCGCAAACCGTGGCCATCGCCTTGCAGCGCCTGCAATCGCTGTGCGCGAAATGACAACCATGCCGATCTTCGATATCGACCTCGTCCAGTGAGCGAGCGCCCCCGGATGGACATCCTGCTGACCGGGCGCATGGCCGCCGCCGAGCGCGAGCAATGGTTGCAGGCCCTGCGCGAGGCCGTGCCCGATTGTTCCTGGTGGTCTGACAACGACGCCGCGCTCCCGACCGAGGCGATCACGGCCGCTGTGGGTGCCAACCCCGCGCCCGGCGTGCTGGCCGCGCTGCCGCGGTTGCGCCTGGTGCAATCGCTGTGGGCGGGTGTCGAGACGTTGCTTGCCGACACGACGCTGCCGGCGCAGGTTCCGCTGGCGCGCATGGTCGATCCGCAGATGAACGCGGCCATGGCCGAGACCGCGTTGTGGGCCGTGCTGTCCCTGCACCGCGGCTTCTTCGACTACGGGCTGCAGCAGCATGAGGTGGTCTGGCGCCAGCAGGCGCAACAGCGTGCCAGTGAGGTGTCGGTGCTGGTCCTCGGCCTCGGTCATATGGGCGCGGCGGTCGCCTCGCGACTGGCGGCGCAGGGCTACCGCGTCAGCGCCTGGCACGCGACGGCCAGCGACCGGCCGGCACCGGCGGGCGTTGCCGTCCGCGCTGGTGCCGCTGCGCTGGCGGGGTTGCTGCCGGCAACGAGGATCATCGTCAACCTGTTGCCGCTGACCGCGGCGACGCGCGGGCTGCTCGATGCGCGCCTGTTTGCCGCATTGCCGCGCGGCGCCAGCCTGGTCAACCTCGCGCGCGGCGCGCACGTCGTCGACGCCGACCTGCTGGGCGCGCTCGACAGCGGGCAGTTGCACCGCGCCGTGCTGGACGTGTTTCACGAAGAGCCGCTGGCGAGCGGACACGCCTACTGGCAGCACCCCAGGGTGACTGTGCTGCCGCATGTGGCCGCACTGACCGACGTCGACAGTGCGGCGAAGGTGGTCGCGGCCAACCTGCAGGCCCTGCGGGAGGGCGCGCCGCTGGCCCATCTGGTTGACCGGGCCCGCGGCTATTGACGCAGGCCCGCGCCGGGCCGCTCCTCAGGCCTGCAACGCCAACTGGATGCGCGGCGCAGGCGTGGCGCGCGCCGCGGGGCTCGCCGCCGGCACCGATGCGACCTGCTGCAGGGTCAGCAGCATCAGCCGCTTCAGCGCGGCCCAGGCGTCGGTCGGCCACTCGGGGTGCTTGAGTCCCTTGATGACGCCGTCGCAGATGCTTGCCGCCTCCACCAGGTGCGCCAGCTGGTGCCCGGCCAATGCCGGCAGCACGCGCTCGTAGAGCCGCTCCTTGGCGCCCCAGGCGCGCGCCTCGCGAAGGGCCATCGGCATCGGCTTGCCATCGACTATGGCGTCCTTGACGCGCTTCAAGGCGCGGATGTCTTCGGTCAGCGTCCAGTGCACCAGCACCGCGGCCTCGCCCTCGGCTTGCAGGCCGTCGAGCATCTTCAGCGCTCGGCTCACCTGGCCGGCCAGCACCGCCTCGCCGAGCTTGAACACGTCGTAGCGGGCGACATTGAGGACGGCGGCCTCGATCTGATCGAAGCTCAATGCGCCCTGCGGGTACAGGAGCGCGAGCTTCTGCAGCTCCTGGTGGGCGGCCAGCAAATTGCCTTCGACGCGGTCGGCAAAGAACGCCAGGCTGCGCTGCCCGGCCGGGCCCTCTTCGACCGCTTGGCCCTGCGCGGTCAGGCGCTTGGCGATCCAGGTCGGCAGTTCGCGGCGTTCGACGGGCTCGACCCGCAGCATCACGCCGGCGGCGTCGAGCGCGTTGAACCAACCGCTCTTTTGCTGCTGGAAGTCGAGCTTGGCCAGTTGCACCAGCGTCAACACCTCGTCCGCGACCAGCGACTCGCAGTAGCGTTGCAGGGCCTCGGAGCCTTCCTTGCCCAGCTTGCCCGAGGGTATTCGCAGCTCGATCAGTTGACGCTCGGCAAACAGGCTCATCGCCTGCGAGGCGCCGATCAAAGCGGCCCAGTCGAAGTGATTCGGATTGCCGACCGTGAACACCTTGCGTTCGCCGTAGCCCGCGGCACGCGCGGCTGCGCGGATCGTGTCGCCGGCTTCCTGCGCCAGCAACGGCTCGTCGCCGTAGACCGTGTACAGCGGGCGCAGGCCCTTGGCGAGGTGTGCGGCGAGCTGTTCGGCCTTGACGTGCATGGCGCTCAGATTGTCGGCGGGATCGCTGCCAGGCGGCGCATCACCTGGCCGACGATGTCTTCGTCCATGGCGCGGTAGAGCAGCGCTTCCTCCTGGGCCTTGGCCAGGGCCGCCGTCTCGCTGTAGCTCATGTCGCGGCTCAGCAGCAGTTCGTCAACAGCCAGCAGCAGCTTGCCCGAGGGCGTCGCGACACGAAAGCGCAGCCGCACGCGCAATTGCACTTCGCGCACCTGGCCGGCGGCGGTCGAGGCGACGACGCTGCGTTCGCGCGCATCGACCAGGGCCTCGAAGACGACCTGCGCCGTTGCGGGCGCCTCAAGCAGTTGCACCTGGCTGTCGCGCAACTGCGAGCGCAACGCGTCCGCCAGCACCGACTGCGGGGCGAAGCCCACCAGGGCCAGGCTGCGAAACGGCATCTTCGGTGCCTGGCGCAACTGCAAGCCGCAGCCGGCAAGCGCTGCGGCGGCGAGCAGGAACAGGGCGCGTCGCTGCATCAGACGACGACGTTGACCAGCCGGCCCGGCACGACAATGATCTTCTTGGCGGTCTTGCCATCGGCAAATTTGCGGAACTCGGGCGCGGCGAGTGCGGCGGCTTCGATGGCAGCCTTGTCGGCGGCGGCGGGCACCCGGATCGCACCGCGGGTCTTGCCGGCGATCTGGAGCACGAACTCGATCTCGTCCTGCAGCAGCGCGGCCTCATCGACCTGCGGCCAGGGCGCGTCGATCAGGTCGCCCAGGCGGGCGGCAAAGCCGAGTTCGTTCCACAGGCCGAACGCGATATGCGGGCACACGGGGTACAGCGTGCGCAACAGCACCGAGAGCCCCTCGCGCAGCGCGGCGCTGGAGGCCGCAGTGCCGTCGTGCTCGAACTCTTCGAGCGCGTTGAGCAGCTTCATCGCGCCCGAGGCCACCGTGTTGTATTGCAGCCGGTCGTAATCGTGGCGGATCTGCTTGAGCAGCAGATGCACCTCGCGGCGCAGTGCCTTGGCGCCAGGGCCACAGGTGCTGAAATCCTCGCCCGCGCTGCGCACGCCTGCTGCCTGCTTGACACCGAAAGCCCACAGGCGGCGCAGGTAGCGCGACGCGCCCTCGGCGCCCGAATCGGACCAGGCCGCGCTCTGATCGGGCGGGCCGGCGAACATCGTGAACAGGCGTGCGGTGTCGGCGCCGAATCTGGCGATGAACTCGCGCGGCTCGACCACGTTGTTCTTGGACTTGCTCATCTTCTCCACGCCGCCGAGCCTCAGGGGCACGCCGTCTTCCTTTGCGGTGGCCCCGACGGGTGAGCCGCGCTCGTCGTGCAGCACGTTGACCTCGCTGGGGTAATACCAGCGCTTCTTGCCGCTGGCGTCCTCGCGATAGAACGATTCATTGAGCAGCATGCCCTGGGTGAACAGCTTGGTGAACGGCTCGTCGAATTTCACCAGGCCGATGTCGCGCATGGCCTTGGTCCAGAAGCGCGCGTACAGCAGGTGCAGCACGGCATGCTCGATGCCGCCGATGTACTGGTCCATCGGCATCCAGTAGTCGTTGCGCGCATCGACCATCGCCTCCTTGGCGTCGGGGCAGGCGTAGCGCATGTAGTACCAGGCCGAATCGACGAAGGTGTCCATGGTGTCGGTTTCGCGCTGCGACGGCGCGCCGCAGCGCGGGCAGGCGACGTTCAGGAACTGGGCATGCTTGCGCAAGGGGTTGCCGCTGCCGTCGGGCACCAGGCCTTCGGGCAGCAGCACCGGCAGATCACGCTCGGGCACCGGCACGTCGCCGCAGGTGGGGCAGTGGATGATCGGGATCGGCGTGCCCCAGTAGCGCTGGCGGCTGATGCCCCAGTCGCGCAGGCGCCAGGTGGTTTGCTTCTCGCCCAGGCCCTGCAACGCCAGCAGGTCGGCGACCTCGCCGACCGCCTGCGCGTAAGGCATGCCGTCGAGCACGCCCGAGTCGATGCAGCGGCCGCGCTGCTTGTCGGCGTACCAGTCCTGCCAGGCGGCAATCGAGTAGGGCTTGCCCTCGACGTCGATCACGGGCCGGATGCGCAGGTGGTACTTGCGGGCGAACGCGAAGTCGCGCTCGTCGTG
>JANOPR010000493.1:0-3146 GCA_031421955.1 Burkholderiales bacterium | reverse complement strand
CGCGCCCGGCTTGCCGGCAAGGCATTCATCGACATAGCGCTTGACCGGTGGTTCCCAGAATCGGCTGTTCGACGAATTGATCGCGAACTCGTGGGTGTTGGCCGGCACCTGGATGTCCGGATGCGTCAGCACGAACTCGCCGAGGTTAGGGTTCAGTGTGAAGCCCGCTACCCCATTGCCTACCGTCAGGACCAGCATCGTCGTCGGCCCGTACAACGCATAGCCGGCCGCCACCTGGGCGGCGCCGGGCTGCAGGAAGTCGGCCTCGCCGACATCACGACCAGTGTCGATCACGTCCTGCGGCGCACGCAGGACCGAGAAGATGCTGCCGACCGAGACGTTGACGTCGATGTTCGAGGAGCCGTCGAGCGGATCGAAGACCAGCAGGTACTTGCCGCGCGAATAGGCTTGAGGCACCTGCATGGGCTCGGTCATCTCTTCCGAGGCCATCCCGGCGAGGTGGCCGCTCCACTCGTTCATGCGGATGAAGATCTGGTTGCTCAGCACATCAAGCGGCTTCTGCACCTCGCCCTGCACGTTCAGGCCACCGGCTTCGGGCAGCGCCGCCGGCGCCAGCGCGTCGCCGAGTTCACCGAAGGACACGATGCGCGCGATGGCCTTGCAGGCCACCGATATGTCGAGGATCAGCGCATTCAGGTCACCGCTGGCCTGTGGAAAGCGGCGGCGCTGCTCGATCAGGTAGCGGGTCAGGGTCCAGCGTTGCGACAGAGGCATGGGTTGCTTTCAAAAGCGAGATCAGTTGGCGCCGCTGGCGAATACGCGGCTGCCGCGGATGTCGGCCGGCAGCAGCGTCGTCAGGTCGTCGGCCGTGAGTTCGCGGTCGCGGTCAGCGAACAGCCGGCTGGCCTGGCGCAGGCGCATGCGGTCCAGGGCGTTGCGCACACTGCGCGCGTTGGCGAAATGCGGCTGCGCCAGGCGCCGTGTGAGGTACTCGCCAAAGGCATCGCGCCCGTCGGCCCCGAAGCGGTAGTTCATACCCGTCAGCATCTTGTCGCCGATCTGCAGCAACTCGACGTGCGCATAGTCGGGGAAGTCGAGGTGGTGCGCCACGCGCGAGCTCAGGCCGGGGTTGGACTGGAAGAAGGTGTCCATGCGGTCCTTGTAGCCCGCCAGGATCACCACCAGGTCGTCGCGTTGGTTCTCCATCACCTGCAGCAGGATCTCGATGGCTTCCTGCCCGTAGTCGCGCTCGTTCTCAGGGCGATAGAGGTAATACGCCTCGTCGATGAAGAGCACGCCGCCCATCGCCCGCTTCAGCACTTCCTTGGTCTTCGGCGCGGTGTGGCCGATGTACTGGCCCACCAGGTCGTCGCGCGTCACCGCCACCAGGTGGCCTTTGCGGCAGTAGCCCAGGCGATGCAGGATTTGCGCCATGCGCATCGCCACCGTGGTCTTGCCGGTGCCGGGGTTGCCGGTGAAGCACATGTGCAGGCTCGGCGTCTGGGCCTGCAGGCCCAGGTTCAGGCGCAGCTTGTCGATCACCAGCAGTGCAGCCACGTCGCGGATGCGCTGCTTCACCGGCGCCAGGCCGATCAGGTCGCGGTCGAGCTCATCCATCACCGCCTCGACCTGGCTCTCGGCCAGCACTTCGGCGACGGTGCGCGCGTTGCTCGTCGGTTTGGGCGACGGCGGCGCTTCTGCGGCAGGCGCGGGTGCGGCGTGCGTTGAGTAGGGGCGTGTGCTCATTTCAGTGACTCCCCGATGACGGGCGCAGCAAAGGCGCGCCCGGGCAGGCGACAGCGCGCCGGTGTGGCGGCCGGTGGGTACACAGACTGCCTTGCGGTGCTCGGGCATGCGGCCCCGTCGAAAAACTCACTTCGCTCGCTGCGCTCTCTGCGTTCAAACAGTTTCGACGAGTCAGATGACGATGCGCGCTGCGCGCGCGGGCCGCAAGCCCTGTGCTCCTCAGCGCCACACAGGCGCGCTGCCGCCCGCCCGGGCGCGCCTTTGCGGGAACAGTAGTGATGCCCTTGGAAGGGGAACCCCCAACGCCAGCCGCGACGCGCGCTGACATCGATCAATGCAAGGCCCATCCTAGGCCGCCCTGGCCAGCGGCACGGCGAGTTGCGCGCGCATGGCGTCGATCACGGCCTTGTAGTCGGGCTGGCCGAAGATGGCGCTGCCGGCGACGAAGGTGTCGGCACCGGCGTCGGCGACGCTGCGGATGTTGGCGGTCTTGATGCCGCCATCGACCTCGAGCCGGATCTCGCGGCCCGACCTTGCAAATTCCTTGTCGATGAGGCGCCGCGCGGCCGCCGTCTTGCGCAAGGCCGAATCGATGAAGCTCTGGCCGCCGAAGCCGGGGTTGACGCTCATGATGAGCACCAGGTCAATCTTGTCGATGGCCCACTCGAGCACGTCGAGTGGCGTGGCCGGGTTGAACACCAGGCCGGCCTGGCAGCCCGCGCCGCGAATGAGTTGCAGCGTGCGGTCCACATGCGCGCTGGCTTCGGGATGAAAGCTGATCAGATCGGCGCCTGCCTTGGCGAAGGCCAGCGCCAGTTCATCGACCGGCTGCACCATCAGGTGAACATCCAGCGGCACCGGGCTGCCGTCGGCCCGCACGCAATGCGGTTTGATGGCCTGGGCCACGGCCGGGCCGATCGTCAGATTCGGCACGTAATGGTTGTCCATCACGTCGAAGTGAATCCAGTCGGCGCCGGCAGCGATGACGTTCTTCACCTCGTCGCCGAGGCGGGCGAAGTCGGCCGACAGAATCGACGGGGCGATGCGGAACATGGCCGCGCTCAGTACCGTTCGCCTTCGGGCTTGTCGGTTGCATACGACGCGATGCGATAGCGCACTTGGCGACCTTCGACCTCGGTCCGGGCCAGCCCGAAGCCAGGCTCCTTCGCGGGCCGGTTGACGATGTAGGACATGCGCACCGACTCGACGCCCTGGGTTGAGTCGAAGGCCGTCACGCGAACGTAGTGGTTCGGGAAGGTCTTGCGACAGGCATTGATCTCAAGCAGGATGCCGGCCGGGTCCTTCAAGTCGAACATCGGGTTGCCGTACATCTCCCAGTAGGTGTTGCGCGGGTGTGGGTCGTCGGTGTATTCGATGCCGACCGCGTAGTTGGTCTTCAGCGCGTACTCGATTTGCCTGGTGATCTGCGCGTCGGTCAG
>JANOPR010000492.1:0-6035 GCA_031421955.1 Burkholderiales bacterium | reverse complement strand
CACCGTGTTCCTGTACCACGCGATCCATGCCGGCATGGACATGGGCATCGTCAACGCCGGCATGGTCGGGGTCTACGACGAGCTTGATGCCGAGTTGCGCGAACGGGTCGAGGACGTGGTGCTGAACCGCCGCAAGGACGCAGGCGAGCGCCTGGTCGAGATCGCCGACCGGGCCAAGGGCCGCGCGCTCGACGACAGTGAGCGCCTGGCGTGGCGCGACAATGATGTCGAGCACCGGCTCGCCCATGCCCTGGTGCATGGCATCACCGAGTTCATCACGGTGGACACCGAAGAAGCCTGGGTTGCGATCCTGGCCAAGGGCGGGCGGCCGCTGCACGTCATCGAAGGCCCGTTGATGGCCGGCATGAACACGGTCGGCGACCTCTTCGGCGCGGGGAAGATGTTCCTGCCGCAGGTTGTCAAGAGCGCACGGGTGATGAAGCAGGCGGTGGCCCACCTGCTGCCCTATATCGAGGCGGAGAAGAAGGCGCTGGTCGACGCCGGCGGCCAGGCCAAGGCCAAGGGCAAGATCGTCATCGCCACCGTCAAGGGCGACGTGCACGACATCGGCAAGAACATCGTCACCGTCGTGCTCCAGTGCAACAACTTCGAAGTCATCAACATGGGCGTGATGGTGCCGTGCCAGGACATCCTGGCCAAGGCGCGTGTCGAGGGCGCCGACATCGTCGGCCTCTCAGGCCTGATCACGCCCAGCCTGGAAGAAATGCAGCATGTGGCCGCCGAAATGCAGCGTGACGACTGGTTCCGCAGCAGGAAGATTCCGCTGCTGATCGGCGGCGCGACCACCAGCCGCGTGCATACCGCGGTCAAGATCGCACCGCATTACGAAGGGCCGGTGGCCTATGTGCCCGACGCCTCGCGCAGCGTGGGCGTGTGCAGCGACTTGCTCAGCGACGAGCGCGCGGCGAAGTACATCACCGAGCTGAACGCCGACTATGCGCGCGTGCGCGAGCAGCATGCCCGCAAGAAGGCCACGCCATTGGTGAGCCTGGCGGCAGCGCGCGCCAACAAGCACGCGATCGACTGGGCGGCCTACTCGCCACCGGTGCCCAAGTTCATCGGCCGGCGCGAGTTGCGCAACGTCGACCTGGCCGAGATTGCCGCGCACATCGACTGGACGCCGTTCTTCCAGACCTGGGACCTGGCCGGGCGCTTCCCCGAGATCCTGCGCGACGAAGTGGTCGGCGCCGAGGCCACGCGCGTCTTCAGCGATGCCAAGCGCATGTTGCAGCGCCTGATCGAAGGCCGCTGGCTGCAGGCGCACGGCGTGTTTGGCCTCTACCCGGCCAACACCATCCAGGACGATGACATCGCGTTTTATGCCGACGAGTCGCGCAGCCAAGCGCTGATGGTCTGGCATGGCCTGCGCCTGCAGTCGGAGCGGCCCGTCGTCGATGGCCTCAAGCGCCCGAACCGTTGTCTGGCCGACGTCATCGCGCCGCGCGGCGTGAAGCCCGATTACGCAGGAATGTTCGCGGTCAGCATCCAGGGCGTCGAGAAGAAGGAAGCGCAGTTCCTCGCCGACCACGACGACTACTCGGCGATCATGCTGAAAGCGCTGGCCGACCGCCTGGCCGAAGCCTTTGCCGAGCGGCTGCACCAGCGCGTGCGCACCGAACTGTGGGGCTACGCGCTCGGCGAGGCCTTGAGCCACGAAGACCTGATCGCCGAAAAGTACCGCGGCGTCCGCCCCGCGCCCGGCTATCCCGCCTGCCCCGACCATCGGCCCAAGCGCGAGCTGTTCCGCGTGCTGGGGGCTGAGCGCGTGGGCATGGGGCTGACCGAGAGCCTGGCGATGACGCCGGCGTCCAGCGTGAGTGGCTTCTATCTGGCGCACCCTGAGGCCACGTACTTCAACGTCGGCACGATCGGCAACGACCAGCTCGCCGACTGGGCCGCGCGCTGCGCGCTCGATGAGGCCACGGCCAGGCGCGCGTTGGCGCCGCAAATGGGCTGACGCGGCCGGTGTGAAGCAGAGTAAAGCCTGCCGGGCTTGCCAAGCAATTCACAGTGGCCGAGCCCTTCGCCCGCGACAATCCGGCGCAACGCAACGCGGCCCTTTGCGGCGCAACCGGAGGTTGACCCAGTGCAGTTCATCCAGTGCAGCAAACGCGCCTTGATGGCGCTGTCGGTGGCCCTGCTGGGCGCATGTGGCGGCGGTGGCGGTGGCGGTAGCAACAGTGGCGGCGGTGGCGGGCCCGCGGGCGGCGGCCCCGAGATGCCCGCCTCGCGTGACGCCGCGGCGCGCTTCCTGACCCAGGCCACCTTCGGGCCGACCGAGGCCGACATCGACCGCGTGATGGCCATCGGCTACAGCGCCTGGATCGACGAGCAGTTCGCCCGCCCGGCCTTTGCGCACCGCGCTACCTGGGAGGCGGCCGACGCTGCGGCCAGGGCGGCGGCCCCGACCGACCCGAATGCCACCGCCGGCCAGAACGGCACCATCAACGCCTTCTGGAGGGCGGCCACGACGGGCCAGGACCAGTTGCGCCAGCGCGTGGCGTATGCCCTCTCGCAGCTGATGGTCATCTCGATGCAGGACGGCACGGTGGGTGACAACCCACGTGCGGTGTCGGCCTACCTCGACCTGTTGGCCGACAAGGGCCTGGGCACCTACCGCGACCTGCTCGAGGGCGTGTCGCTGCACCCGATGATGGGGGTCTACCTGTCGCACCTGCGCAACCAGAAGGCCGACCCGCTCACCGGCCGCGTGCCCGACGAGAACTACTCGCGCGAAGTGGTGCAGCTGTTCTCGATCGGCCTGCATGAGCTCAACGCCGACGGCAGCCTGCGGCTCAACGCCGGTGCGCGGATCGACACCTACGCGCCTGCCGACATCAGCGGCCTGGCCAAGGTCTTCACCGGCTGGAGCTGGGACTGCCCGGGCTGGCCGGCCAACAACTGTTTCCTCTCGGGCTCGCTCAGCGGCGTCAGCGACCCGGATCGCTACTTCAAGCCCATGCGCGGCTACGCCCAGTACCACAGCACCGAGGCCAAGGTCTTCCTGGGCACCAGCATTGCCGCACAGACCACGGCCGACCCGGCGGCCAGCCTGCGCACGGCCCTGGACCGCCTGGCCGGCCACCCCAACGTCGGCCCCTTCATTGGCAAGCAACTGATCCAGCGCCTGGTGACGAGCAACCCGAGCCCGGCCTATGTGTCGGCCGTGGCGGCGGCGTTCACCAACAACGGCAGCGGCCTGCGCGGCGACATGCGCCATGTGGTCAAGACGATCCTGATGCACCCCGAGGCGCGCGCCATCAGCAACAACTCGGGCAAGCTGCGCGAGCCGGTGCTGCGCCTGTCGGCCTTCCTGCGCGCCTACAACTTCGGCTCCGACAGCGGCGAGTTCCGGGTCGGCAACACCGACAACGGCGGCACCGCGCTGGGCCAGACGCCGCTGCGCTCGCCATCGGTGTTCAACTTCTACCGCCCGGGCTATGTCGCGCCCGGCACGCAGGCCACGGCGGCCGGGCTGGTGGTGCCGGAGATGCAGATCGTCCACGAGACCACCGTCGCGGGCTACGCCAACTTCATGCGTGACAACGTGGCCTCGGGCGTGGGCTCGTTGAACACCGCGCTCAACCGGCGCGAAATGCAGGGTGACTTCACGGCCGAACTGGCGCTGGCCGCCACGCCGACCGAGCTGGTGGCGCTGGTCAACCGCAAGCTGATGTTTGGCAGCATGCCCGCCGCGCTGGCCACGGAAGTCGAAGGCGCGGTCGGCTCGACCGCAATTCCCGCGGCCACCGGCAGCAACCAGGCTGCGATCGACGCCGCCCGCCGCACCCGTGTCAACACGGCGATTTTCCTCACCCTGGTCTCGCCCGAGTTCCAGGTTCAGAAATAAGGCTGAAATGAACCCACCCCCGTTGCGGCTTCGCCGCTCCCCCTCAAGGGGGCGCCGCTGGCGGACCGGCAAAGCCGGATCCGCGGCGGCCGCTTGGAAACACACAGGTTCGTACGTCGAGGGTGGCCGTCGCCGCCATGGAAAACTGAAATGACCCAACCGACTTATTCCCGTGCGTCGCGGCGCGAGTTCCTGCGCCAGGCCGGCGCGATGGCTGCACTCGGCGCAGGCGCGCCGCTGGCGCTGAACCTGGCGGCCATGGGTGCGGCCTCGGCGCAGGCTGCCCCCGACTACAAGGCGCTGGTCTGCATCTTCCTGTTCGGCGGAAACGATGCCTACAACATGGTGCTGCCCACCGACGGCGCCTCCTGGAACGCCTACAGCACGGTGCGCAACCAGGCGACCGACTCGATCGCCCTGCTGGCCCCGGGCACGGCGCCCAACGCCGGCGCCGTGGCCGGTTCGCCGGCACGGCTGGGCGGCGTGCTGCCGATCCTGCCGGCCAACGCCCAGGGGCGCAGCTATGCGTTGCATCCGATGCTGGCGACGCTGCAATCGATGTTCGATGTCGACCGCCGCCTGGCAATCGTGCCCAACGTCGGCCCGCTGGTGCTGCCGACCACCAAGGCCCAGTACGCGCTGGCCTCGCACCCGCGGCCGGCGAGCCTGTTCTCGCACAACGACCAGCAGAACACCTGGCAGAGCTTCCAGCCCGAGGGCGCCACGGTGGGCTGGGGCGGCCGCCTGGGCGACCTGATGGTCGCAGGCAACCAGCGCGCGATCTTCACCGCCATCTCTGCCGCGGGCAATGCGGTCTGGCTGTCGGGGCAGGATGTGCGCCAGTACCAGGTCGGCGCCAACGGCGCGATCCGCATGGGCGCCGACAGCGCCGGCCGCGTCTACGGCTCGACGGCGGTGACGGCGGCGATGGAGCGCATCGTGCGCAGCGGCCGCGGCGGCCACCTGTTCGAGGGCGATCTGGCGGCGGTGTCGCAACGCTCGATCGATGCCGAGGTGGCGCTGCGAACCGCGCTGCGGCCGGCGTCGGACCCGCTGTTCGGCACCGCGCCGCCCAGCGGCGCCTACAACGCCAACAATGACCCCAAGCTGCGCTACACGCCCGACCCGCTGGTCCCGGGCACCACCGCGTTCAACGCCCTGGCGCAGCAGTTGCAGGTCGTGGCCCGCATGGTCGAGGCCAGCAGCAATGCCGGCATCGGCGCGCGGCGCCAGGTGTTCTTTGTCAGCCTGGGCGGCTTCGACAGCCATGATGTGCAGAACCGCAGCCAGGCCGACCTGATGGCGCGCCTGGGGCATGCGATGCGCTACTTCGACACCACGCTGGGCGCGATCGGCGCACGCAACCAGGTCACGGCGTTCACGGCCAGCGACTTCGGCCGCACCTTCACCAGCAATGGCGACGGCACCGACCATGGCTGGGGTGCGCACCACTTCGTGATGGGCGGCGCGGTGCGCGGCGGCGACCTGTACGGGCGCTTCCCGACATTGGCGCTGAAGAACACCAACAACAACAACTTCGACGGCAGCCCGAACCAGCTCGGCAACGGCTCGCTGCTGCCCGAGCTGGCCGTCGACCAGTTCGGCGCCACACTGGGCCGCTGGTTCGGCGCCACCGACACGCAACTGCTCGACGTGTTCCCGAACCTGCGCAACTTCAGCAACCGCGACCTCGGCTTCATGGCCTGAACCGGCCCGCGCGCCGAGCCGTTCAGGCGCTGCCTGTGGCGGGCAGACCGCGCCGCCATTGCATCGCCTCGGCGATGTGCACCGCGGCGATGCGCTCGCTGCCCGCCAGGTCCGCAATCGTCCGCGCCAGCTTCTGCACCCGGTGCAGGCCCCGGCCCGACCAGCCCAGGCGCTCGGCGGCGCGCTGCAGCAGGTCGCGGCCGCCGTGGTCGAGCCCGCAGTGTTGTTCCAGGTCGGCGACCGGCAGGTCGGCGTTGGTGACGCCCTGACGCTCATGCTGTCGCTGTCGCGCGGCGTGCACGCGCGCAGCGATTGCGGCGCTGGGCTCGCCGTCGGCGGCGCCCATCAATTCGTTCGGCTTGACCGCGGGCACCTCGACCTGCATGTCGATGCGGTCGAGCAGCGGCCCCGACAGCTTGCCCTGGTAGCGCGCCACCGCGTCGGGCGTGCAGCGGCA
>JANOPR010000491.1:0-2400 GCA_031421955.1 Burkholderiales bacterium | reverse complement strand
GTAATAGGTCAGGAACTTGGCGTTGAGCCCGCCGTCGTTGGCGGCCTTGACCAGCAGCGTCAGGTCCGAGGACCAATTGCCGGTGAGCACGGTATCGGCGCCCGAGGCCTTGATCTTGGCGATGTAGGGCGCGAAGTCGCGCGTCTGCGCCAGCGGGGTCAGGTCGTCGCCGACGATCTGGATGTCGGGCCGTTTGCGGGCCAGGTTCTCGCGCGCGAACTTCACCACCTGGTGGCCGTGCGAATAGTTCTGGTTGATCAGGTAGACCTTCTTGATGTCGGTCTGGTCTTTCATGAAGGTGGTCAGGGCCTCCATCTTCATCGAGGTGTCGGCGTCGAAGCGGAAATGCCAGTAGCTGCACTTCTCGTTGGTCAGCGAGGGGTCGACCGCGGCGTAGTTCAGGAACACGACCTCCTTGCCGGGGTTGCGCTCGTTGTACTTGTTCAGGAAGTCGATGATCGCGCCGGCCGGGCCGCTGCCGGTGCCTTGGGCCACATAGCGGATGCCCTGGTCGATGGCGGCCTGCAGCGCCGTCACGGTCTCCTGCGGGCTCAACTTGTTGTCGAACGAGACGACCTCGAACTTGACGCCGGCCGGGTTGCTCTTGTTGAACCGCTCGGCCAGGAACTGGAAACCGCGCAACTGGTTCTGGCCGGTGGCCGCGGTCATGCCCGTCAGGGCGTCGATCCAGGCGATCTTCACAGTCTCGCCCTTCTGGGCCAGGGCGGCGCTAGAAAGCAGCAGTGCTGCAGCCGTGCTGCACAGGGTCTGGGTGAATTTCATGGGGTCTCCTGACGAAGCGGGTGTGGGGTGCCGCGATTGGCGACCCGCCACGGTAGCGCAAGTCGGCGCGGTTTTCCGTCAGGGAATACGACGAACGGCCTCGCCCGGGACAAAGCTGCGGCGCACCGGTCAGGCACCCGGCAGCTTGTGGCCCTTGAACTGCTCGCGCAGCTTGATTTTCTGCATCTTGCCGGTGGCGCCGAGCGGGATGGCGTCGACGAAGACCACGTCGTCGGGCACCTGCCACTTGGCCACCTTGCCTTCGTAGAAGTGCAACAGCTCGTCGCGGCTGAGCGCGGCGCCGGCCTTCTTGACCACCACCAGCAGCGGGCGCTCGTCCCACTTGGGGTGCGGCAAGGCGATGCACGCGGCCATGGCCACGGCCGGGTGCGAGACGGCAACGTTCTCGATGTCGATCGAGCTGATCCACTCGCCGCCCGACTTGATCACATCCTTGCTGCGGTCGGTGATCTGCAGGAAGCCGTCGGCGTCGACGGTGGCGACGTCGCCGGTCGGGAACCAGCCCCCGACCAGCGGGTCGCCGCCCTCGCCCTTGAAGTAGGCCGAGGCGATCCACGGCCCTCTGACCTGGACGTCGCCGCTGGTCTGGCCGTCCCAAGCCAACTCGCGGCCCTCGGCGTCGACGATCCGCAACTCGACGCCGTAAACCGCCCGGCCCTGCTTGGCCAGGATCGCCAGTTGCGCCTCGGGGTCCAGGGCGCGCTGCGCCAGCTTGAGGTTGCAGACCGTGCCCACCGGCGACATTTCGGTCATGCCCCAGGCGTGCAGCACGGTGACGTTGTAGTCGTCTCGGAAGGACTTGATCATGGCCGGCGGGCAGGCCGAACCGCCAATCACGGTGCGCCGCATGTGCGTGAACTTCAGGCCGTTCTGGCGCACATGACCGAGCAACATCATCCACACCGTGGGCACGCCCGCGGCCATCGTGACCTGCTCGGATTCGAGCAGTTCGTAGACCGACTTGCCGTCCAGCGCCGCGCCTGGAAAGACCAGTTTGGCCCCGGTCATGGCCGCCGCATACGGGATGCCCCAGGCATTGACATGGAACATCGGCACCACCGGCAGGATGCAGTCGCGTGCCGACAGGCTGAGGGAATCTGGCAGCGCCACCGCCCAGGCGTGCAGCACCGTCGATCGGTGGCTGAACAGGACCCCCTTGGGGTTGCCGGTGGTGCCGCTGGTGTAGCACAGGGTGGCCGCGCTGCGCTCATCGAAGCTCGGCCAGGCGTAGGCCATGCTCTGGCCGCCGATCCAGGCCTCGTAGCTTTGCAGCCCCTCGATGCCGGTGTCGGCGGGCAGCGCGTCGGCATCGCACAGCGCGATCCAGCGCTTGACCGTGGTGCACTGGCGCCAGATGGCCTTGACCAGGGGCAGGAACGTCATGTCAAAGCAGAGCACGCGGTCTTCGGCATGGTTGGCAATCCACACCACCTGATCGGGCGCCAGGCGCGGGTTGAGGGTGTGCACCACGCGGCCGCTGCCCGAGATGCCGAAGTACAGCTCGAGGTGGCGGTAACCGTTCCAGGCCAGGGTGGCCACGCGGTCACTGAAGGCCAGGCCGAGCCGGTCCAGCGCATTGGCGACCTGGCGCGCACG
>JANOPR010000490.1:0-1685 GCA_031421955.1 Burkholderiales bacterium | reverse complement strand
CCGGTCATTGGGGCACCCCCTCTTCGCCGCGCAGCACGCGCACAGCGTTGATCAGGTGCTCGCCCTGGAACAACACCCAGGTCAGGCCCGCCAGCGGCCAGGCCATGTGGATCAGCCACAAGGGCAGGTCGGCCAGCTCGGAGGTGCGGTTCCAGGCAAAGCGCGTGAATTCCCAGCCCCACCAGATGAACACCAGCGCGAAGCCCAGGATGAACAGGCTGGAGACGATCTTCAGCAGCGCCGTGCCGCGCGGGCCCAGGCGCGGCCCGACATCGACGTCGAAATGCGTGCTCTCGCGGATACCGACCATCGCCCCGATCATGATCATCCACACGAACAGGAAGCGCGCCATCTCTTCGGTCCAGATGTAGCTCGGGATCAGCGCGGTGTAGCGCGAGAAGATCTGCAGGCTGACCGGGATGATCAGGATCGCCACCGCCGCCACTAGCAGGCCCGACAGCAGGCGGCTGTAGGCGGCGCTGAAGCGCCGGAGAACCAGTAGGAAGGTGTTCATGCAAAAAGAACGGCGACGTGGTGCACGTCGCCGTTCTGCTCCGGTTGCGCTGGTCAGTCGGTTGTCAAAGGGCCTTGATCTTGGCGAAGATGGCCTCGGCGCCGACTTCCTTGGCGTAGGCATCCATCACCGGGTCGACCAGCTTCTTCATCGCATCGCGATCGGTGAAAGGCACGCGCTTCAACTTGTTGGCCTTTTCCAGAGCTTCGAGCTTGGCCGTGTCTTCGCCCGACTCGATCTGGCGCCCATAGGTGCCGGCTTCCTTGCCCGCCCTGAGGATTGCGGCCTGCAGGTCGGGCGGCAACTTGGCGAAGGTCTTGCCCGAGAAACAGAGCGGGCGGATCGTGATCGCGTGCTGGGTCATCGACAGGTGCGGCGCGACTTCGAAGAACTTCATCGTCTCGACGCCGGCGGCTTCGTTCTCGCCGGCCGAGATGACGTTGTTCTGGATCGCGTTGTAGACCTCGTTGTAGGCGATCACGGTCGGGTTCATGCCGGCCGCCGAGAAGGTGCGGCTCCAGATCGGCGCGCCCTGCACGCGCACCTTCAGGCCCTTCATCTCGGCCAGGTTGCGCACCGGCTTGTTGACAAAGATGTTGCGCGTGCCGCCGCCGGCATAGCCGATCAGCATGACCTCGGCGTTTTTCGCCACCTCGTCGGCGATCGGCTTGAGGAGGTCGGCATCGAGCACCTTGTTCCAGTGCGCCAGGTCGCGGAACAGGAACGGCGCGTCGATGAAGGGCGCGGCCTTCGAGAAGGTGCTCATGTGCGCCGGCGAGACGATGCCGTAGTCGACCGCCTTGCCTTGCGCCATGTACTCGAAGTACTGCTTCTCCAGGCCCAGTTCGCTGTTGCGGTGGAGCACAAAGTTGACCGGCTTGGCGTAGTACTTCTTGACCAGCTCCTCGAACTTCAACAGCGCCCTGTTGAAGGCGTGCTCGTCGTTGAACTGCACCGCGCCGTGCAGCGTGATGGCCTGCGCCTGGGCCGCAGTGTGAACACCCGCCACAAAGGGCGCCGCAATGCCGACGGCGGCGCTGGAGACGATGAATTTTCGGCGCTGCATCATGGTGGTGGGCTCCTGGTTGAACGCCTACAGGCTACGCCGACGCCCGAATTTGCGCATTGGTGCTCGCCCGGAGACGCGCGCCACCTGCGGCTCCCGGCCATC